>JBBRTN010000047.1:0-8872 GCA_038244395.1 Ignavibacteria bacterium | reverse complement strand
TTTATTACACCGGAAGTAAAAGAAAAGTTAGATCAGATCAGGAATAAAATAATTAGCGGTGAAATAATTATTGATTTAAAATAACCTAATACTTTCTCCTGACTTCAACTTCATTCAACTCTATTGAATAGTAATTCTTATATTCAGCCCGCCTTCATTAGACGTCCTCGGTACAGTAGTCACAGATGACTGAGCTGTAGGAGCTGTCTTTATATACTTGTAAAAAAGCTGCATCGAAACTTTTGAACTTAGAGAATACTGAATTGACGGATTAATTGATGTTACAGCTGATCCGTTACCCGGTATAGGTCTGCCAGCTCCGGAGGTTCCGTAATCATAGTTAACCGGTTCATTTGTAATTTTTGATAAAGTAAGCGCAAATGAAATATCATTTTGTAATGCAAGTCCGAACAGCGGGATATTGAAACCTGCCTTAGAGAAATTAGCATTAATGCTCCATTCATTTGTTGTTGTCGCCTGAATTGAAGCCCCGATTGGATTTAAGAGATATATTTTGCCTGTATTCAATCTGAATGTTGAAACTAAATTTCCTCCCAGCACTTCTTTAAAATTGAAATTCAGTCCGAGAAGCGGCGCAAATGCCTGTGTAACCGATTGCGCATTCGGTATATCATAGCTGTTAATATCAATCAATTTGCTTTCTTTGTATTCGGAGACAAAACTATTATCCAGTGTTACTGAGTTTGCAAACTGGGAAAAGAAAGGAAATTTTTCCAGTCCTGAAATTGTCATAGACCAGTTTGGAAAAGGGATGGCCGCAATTTTTTGCTTAAAGGATGAAGTTAAATTAGATCTGTTAGCAGTAGGATTATTATTGTCATATTCGTAGGAAAAATTCTCAACGCTTCCTGCAAAGAGCATTGTGTTTCCGTTTGTTATCGTACTGGTTTTACTGGTTGGATTTCCTATATTTCCCAGCGCATCAGATGCATAAATAAGATTATTTGAAAAGCTCCATGACGAAGTGAACTTTAATGACATTGTTATAGCTTCAGGAATTATCGGATTTATTGTAGTGGTAAATGAAAGTTCATCTCCCTGCGTATAGGCATCGGCGATCTGATTCAGATTAGGAGCGCGTGTTCCGGGATATAAACTGAATCCCATTTGATAAGATCTTGATGGACCAAGGTCTGCCTGCGTCGTCGGATAAAGCCAGAAATTTCCAAATCCCGGCTTTCCGGTGACTCCTCCGTTAGATACCTGATTGCTTTGTGTAAATGATATAGCGATATCGCCCGGAACAAATGTCGCGAATAATTTAAAAATATCGGCAAGACTTTGCTTGTTGCCCGGCTCCTGCTTGAGAGTATCTCTTGCTATGCCGTTTGCCTGAAGTTTACTGTCACCTGATCCCTGGAATAAAGAAAAAACTTCCTTAAGTTTAAATGTCGCGCTGGATGAAATCTGATTCTGATATCCTAAATTGTATCCGACGTTGGTAGTAATGTTTGGATTTATCCAGCCGTATCTGACATTATAGTTTCCGTTAATAGCCAGGAAGCGGTCAATAAAAGGAATATTCAGTCTCGGGTTTATGGTCACAGACTGAACATAGTCAAGGTCTTTTCCAAAGTTTACAATTCCTTTATTAAAAAATATATCATTAAAAATTTCACTCTCTGAGCGTGTAATGGAATCATTTATTGTTTCATAAGGAGTCAGGTCGCTTCCTACCCTGAAGTCGTAATTTCCATTAATATCTACAATCCAGTTTTCAATGAACTTCCAATCAAACCTGAAACCACGGTTAGCTTTAAAATCTCTTGTTGTTAAATCGCTGTTGAAGAATTTTCTTTGCTTTGATTGTGACTCAGACCTGTTAAAGTCAGTTGCTGCGCTGAAGTTATTCGAAAACAAAGGAGTAAGAGGAATGAACGGAAAAAATAAATATATCTTCGCATTGTTATATTTTTCCCCGAGGTGAATTATATTTCCGATATTTAAACTGAGCTTATCGCTCAGCCCGAAATCAGTACCGAAGCTCAGTCCGCCTGTATATCTGAAATCGCTCTTGCTCTCGTAAGTAATATCGCGTGAGTTTCCGAAATCCGAATTAAAATTAAATCTCAGCTGGTTAAAAATATTTTTTACAAGATAGTTGCTGCTTGGCAAATTAAATGAAAGATTACTGATTGAAATACCATTACGGATAACGAGAGACTGGGCTTCTGTAAAGACATTGTTTCTGGCTATTGTTGCAAGGTCGGCATTCCCGCCCGAAAGCTGTAAAGTTTTATTATAAGCTACGTCAGCTGCGTCATTCAGCACTATATCCGTTCCGGGAAAATAATTCGGGTTAACCATGCTTTCTGTATGAGTGAATGTGATTGGAAGAGTGATAAAATTATTCCAATCCTCAGAAAAGAAAGATGAAAATGCATTATTAATAAACTTGTGAAGATTCAATGTAGTGCTGAAATTCCATGAAAGGGAATTTGTGAGCGTACCTATCCTGGTATCAATGGCATGGAAGTACGGATTAACATTTGAAAGAGCAAAATTAAAATCAAGCAGGTCCGCTAATTTTATATTTGCACTCACATTATATGCTAACCCCGGATCATCCACCACATTTATAACGCGCAGTTCATTAAACCACACACTTCCCGAAATTGATGAATTCACAGAATTCCGGTTCTTCTCTACACCAAGAATAATTTCCCTTATTGACTGCAGGTCAGGATTTCCAAAAACTTTATATGATGAACCGGGCGGACCATTGGTAGTGTCAGTTGTGTACGGCACATTTGCGCTGTCACGCTGAAGCTTTAATTTCGTCAGGTCTGCAAAATTTATTGTGACATTATTAGAAGAGTCCCATTGCTGAAACGGGATGACTATTCTTGCATCGGGATGAATTGGCGCGCGATATTCATAATAGTTATTTGAATCGTTTCCAATTCTGACAACCATTGTAGCATCGTAAATAAATTTACTGGTATAATTAAAAGTAGGGTCACCGTTGACATATAATTTTAAAGTCCTGTAATTAAATAAATTCAGAGGATTGGCGCTGAAATCCTTTCTCGCAATTTTTTTAACGCCGTTTGTCAGATTAAATACTTCTACAGAAAGTGATTGCTCATTTGATTTTGTATCAATATTATTTTGCCCCCTTATAGTTTGCCTTAGCGCATCACCTTCTACAGGACTCGAATAAATCTGCGGATTTTCTTCAATACTTACTGCAGTAATATTATAAGTCGTATCTGTTTTAATTTGCTTTACCCATTGGTTGCCAGTAAGATTAATATCGTACATAGTCAGTCTGAGACTGTCTTTTATTCCTGTCATCCACATCCGGGCAAATCGAATATTGGTAAAGGTAGCATTTCCATAAGCTTTGACATAATCTGATAACGGAATCTTGTACTGATGCCAGCCTGTCCCCGGTTTTCCGTCTCCGACAACATAAGGGTTGTTGACTGGATTCACATTTATTTCAAACTGGAAATAGTCATTGGGATTTCTGACGTTATCTGTTTTATTAAGATCTTCTGTATCCGGCCTTCTGCCGCTTTCAAAATTAAAGTTGTTCTGCGTACCATTTATAGTCTGCACAAAAAACGTGCCGTTAGAATCATTATTATCAAGCGCGGGATCTCTTAGCTCAAGTGCGTTTGGCGGATCCTGCCCGTTATTCATCTGCCTGTAAATTGCAAGCTCCTGCGCATCTGTTTTAAAATCAAGCCCGAGATCATCGCTCCTGTCTCTAAGCTCTCCGTTTTTCAAAGAGTCTTCCGTGTCAACGTCACCATTAAGGATAACATCCTGCGATATCGAGCCAAGATCTATTATGAGCTTTCCGTTTTTAGTTGAATCATTCAGATTGTCTACTCTCATACTAAACTCAATGAAATTTATATTTTCATTTATGAGATCATTGCTGGTAGTATTCAGATATTTCATTACTCCGTTCCATGAGGTTTCTTTATCCACTGTGTCTACAAATTTTCCGTTATAATTATACGTTCCCCTGTGCTTAGGATCATAGGTCATATAAAAAGGAGTGATACTGTTCTGCGACTGCTGTACATCCTTCAGGGGATAAATGTCTGTAAGGTTAGCGCTGTTGGCAATATTATACCATCGCATTTTTCCTCTCTTTGCATTTTTCAGTTTCAGGCTGTCTGTCGCAGCAATGGTATTGTCAAGAGGCGGTGACGCAATTGTCCATGAATTATAGATACCTCCTAGAGATATGTTTTTCTTCACACCTTCCATATCATCTATGTATGCAACCGCTTCATTGTTATCAATAGGTATCTTACTCTTGTTTGTATTTGGATCAGGATTTATTGCGGCAAGCTCCCCTCTTATTGTCAGTGAAGACGGCTCTTTAGTATTATATCCCGGAAGCATATTTACAAGGCTCGTTAAGAATCTAGAAGGAAGCTCAGTAGTAAAATCCAATCCGTACATTGAATTATTGGTTGGCTCCTCTCCGATACGGACTTTATCATTCAGCGTAGCCTGATTCAAATTTACAAATGTAAATCCGAGAGAACTCTTATCCGATATTTTATAATCTCCTCTTAGTCCTAAAAATGTTTTTGATGCTAAAGTAAATAAGTCATTTGTTTCATATGAAATTTTCAGATCTTTTGAAAGCAATGCAGACGAATTACGGATTACGAGAGTACCGGTTGAATAGTCAATTGTATAATCTGAATTTAGTCCAAGCTCAATTTCTCCTACCTTTACAACAACACTTCCCTGAACTATATTAAAGCCTAAATTAATCGTGTTGCTTACACTTGCTTCACCTCTTGCCTTACCGGAAATAATATAATTATTTGCATTGGGTAAATTGTAAGCTGAAGTTTTTACCTGGTCATAGATCTGAGGATACCAGTAACTCGAGTCAATCGGCTGAGGGAATAATTTAAAATTATTTAAAAATGGTTTCAGCGAAGGAAAAATAACAAATCCGTTTTCCGGATCAATCGTTACTCCCGGGATAAAATCAAATTTATTATCGGGAGGTCCTGACCTTCCGTTTGTATATTTATCAAGCCCTAATATCCCTATAAGGATTGTACTGATTTGCTCGCTCGGAGGCAGTGTAGGCTGATAAACCCCGTTGGTAAGATACTGAACATTAAATTCAAATCCTTCCTGTACTATACGGGAGACAGGAAGGCGATAAATATTCTTGAGCTTAAGCTCCCACGCAACTGTATTTGAGGGGACAAGATTCTCCACTTTAATTTCCTTCAGTACCAATGTGTCATTTGGGTTACTGCCTGCGTCAGTACTTATAGTCCCAAACTGCTCACCGGTCTTAGTCCGCTTATATGCTACACCCGCCACATAATTTTCAGGCAGGCTTATTTTCAAAGACACGTATCCCGCATATTTATTCAATGTATATTCACTCTGAGCTAATTTTCTGACAATTGCATATGCGTTTAATCCCTGAACCGGATTAGGAACAACCTTCAGTGAATCGGGATATTTCCCGGTCGCAGGCAGTCTCGGAAGATTAACATGGAGACCCGCAAATCTGTAATCAGGATTTGTAAGATCAGTCTGAACCCATATTTCAAATGACTGATCATCAACACTCAATGAATCGGTCTGACTCGTTATAGTAGTACTGTTATAGTAATTCAGAAAGCTTTGCTTGTAAAGCGTATCAAGAAGATAATGATTATCCGAATAATCCCAGACTTTTAAAGTATATTCCTGTTCCTGCGCACCACCAGTATAGGCTTTTACTTCAGTTTTACTTTTCTTCTGCGACACGACTGCAGATAATGATAATGCTCCTAATTGAAAATCACCTTTAATGCCAAACAGAGCCTGTGAAGATCCAATCAGACCTGAACGGGTTTCGAGAGATACGTTTCCTCCTTCGAGTTTTTTAATAACTTCATCCGGGTAACCTTCATATTTTATCTTAAGCTGGTTTTCAAAATCAAACAACCTTTGCGTATTGTAGTCGGCATCTATTGTAAGCTTGTCTCCGACAGTTCCCTTTGCTGTTAACTGGACTTCCTGCTTAAAATTTATGCTGTTGTTGGAATTACTTAAGCCCGAAATAATAGTCTGGTCACTGGATGAATTCTGATAAGATGCAGTAATGTCCACTGCACCGTTTATCTTTAACTTTAATGAAGGAGGACCGAATATACTTTCAGATTTAAAAGGCAGAGGAATAGTTATGTCAGTAAATTTATCAAACAGTTTCGTCAGATCATCCTGAGTATTCCCTGTAAACTTTTGGTCAACAATATCAGTGAAGATGCTGTTTATATTATTAGTTGATACCGCGGCAAGATACTGATCCATAGTGAGTACAAGCGGAGCGCGTATATCTGTCCCTTCGAATTTTTCAGTTATAATTACATTCCCGGTAGTGTCAAATTTCACTTCATATTTTATATTGGAGGCATTATCAAGAAGCAATGGAGAAATTTTCTTTGGAAGTTTTGTTCCATACGAATACTGAGGGGAATATGTAAAATATCTTATTCTTGATGTAGAATCTGCTGGAATTATTTTTGTGGTATCTATTGATAGCTGGAGAGTACTGTCATTTAACTGCCCGCCAGTAGTATCAGTTGTATTGGATTTATTATAATTATTCAAACCGCCGGGCCTGTCTCTCCTGCCTTGAGAAAAAGAGACATTGCTAATAGCGAATAGAATTATTATTATTAATAAAAATGTTGCGGGATAAGTCCCGGTTTTAAGCCGTGTCGAAGGATTAAATGTCAACAATTAAAAAAAATTATTTTTAAAATTGTAAAGTTTCTACGATAGGCTTGAGATTAAATTAAAAAATAAAACTTCCATCATTATTCGAATACTTCTTACCTTTTTTAAATTACAGATCAAATTATTTCCCGTTAAATTTTTGTCAATTATAATTAATAACAAATTAACTTTCAATGTTTAATAGTAAAATTCTGTTTTTTTGTTTTATAGCATTCTGTATCATAATAGTTCCGGCTAAAAAAGTTTTATCTCAATTTGATCCCCATCCCGAGCTCGACTGGTATACAATCGAAACCAAACATTTTTATGTTAATTATCACAATGGCGCTGAAAGTACTGCAAATAGGATTGCAAAAATTTGTGAAGAGATATATGGTCCAATTACTTCATTGTATAAATATCAGCCAAAAGAAAAAGTAAGTTTTATTGTTAATGATGTTTCGGATATTGCAAACGGAGCAACTGATTATTTCGGAAACAGAATTGAAATTTATGCCACTTCACTGGATTATGATTTGCGCGGGACACATAACTGGCTTCGCAATGTGATAACACATGAGTTCACTCATATAGTTCAGATTCAGTCTTCGATGAAATACGGAATCAAAATTCCCACGATATACCTTCAATGGTTAGGATACGAAAATGAAATCCGGCCGGATGTTCTTTATGGATATCCGAATGTAATTGTTTCCTATCCCTTGTCAGGAGTCGGAGTTCCGGCATGGTACGCTGAAGGCACCGCACAATATCAAAGACAGCAGCTTGCTTACGAATATTGGGACTCTCACAGAGACATGATTTTAAGGAGTTTTATTGAAGGAGGAAATCTTCTTACATGGGGTGAAATGGGACAATTTTCATCTATCACAAGTCTCAAAGCTGAATCAATTTATAATCTCGGATATTCTTTAACAAGATATATTGCCAAAACATACGGCGAAGATAAGCTGAGAGAAATTTCAAAAAATCTGGGCGGCTTTACAAATTTCGGTATGGACAAGGCAGTTAAAAAAGCCATAGGCATAGACGGAAGCGATCTGTATAATGAATGGAAAGCATATCTGAAAAAAGATTATGACGCAAGGCTTGTAGATGTGAAGAACAGCGTGGTAGACGGCGACATCATTGAGGCAAAAGGATTTGCGAATTATTTTCCGCAGTTTTCACCTGAAGGAAATAAAATTTCATACCTGTCAAACCAGGATTTTGATTATGGAACAACAGGACTGTTTCTGTATGATGTCTTACTGAAAAAAAGCGAGCTCATCGCGTTGCCAGTTTCCACAAATTATGCATGGTCTCCCGACGGCAGCAAAATTATCTTCGCGAAAAGAAATTCTCCTCAGACTATTCATCATACTACGGTCTTCGATATTTATGAATACAACATTAAATCAAAAGACGAAAAAAGGTTAACCGAGAACAGAAGAGCATATTCACCTTCATATTCACCGGATGGTAAATTAATTTGTTTTGTAGTTAACAGGGACGGAACACTTAATCTCGAAATTGCAGATGCTAACGGAAAAAACAGTCACGCAGTAACTGCTTTTAATGACGGCGAGCAGATTTATAATCCGAAGTTTACTCCCGACGGGAAAAAAATTATTTTCGATTATTCATACGAAGACTCCAGAAAGCTTGGAGAAATTGATATCGTTACGGGAAATATTTTGTTTCTTCTTGAAGATAAAGGAGTTGATTACAGAAATCCGGTCTATTCAAAAGACGGGAAAAAAATATTCTTCTCGTGCGACAAAACAGGAATTTTCAATATTTATTCTTTTGACCGAGAGACAAAAGAAGTCAAACAAATTACAAATGTTCTCGGCGGCGCATTTATGCCCAGCGTAAACGACAAAGGTGATATTACTTATTCGTCTTATAAATCCACCGGATATAAAATTGCAGTCATAAAAGGTTATTCAGAAAACGACCCGACTTCATTCGGAGATTATAAAAGACCGGATATTTTGATTACAAAATATTCAAATGATACGCTTAATGCGGGGAGCTCGTATGACTGGATAAAGCTGAGGAACTTTGATGACAAGGGAATTACAAAGGTTGATAAAAAAACCTACAAGAGTTTATTTACACCATTGTCGTTCGTTCCGGTAAT
>JBBRTN010000046.1:0-8891 GCA_038244395.1 Ignavibacteria bacterium | reverse complement strand
TTAAGAATATTGATTTTAAAAGAATAGATGAGTTCTTTGAGTTTATACTGAAGCTGAAAAATTTCAGGTCATTCTGCAAGAACAAAGAAGACAGAAATAATTTTATCAGCAAGGTATATGAAATAAAATATAAACATCTGAAGTCAAAAGAGGAAATAATTTTTTCAATTACGGCAAAAAGATTTCTTCATTCAATGGTAAGAGCAATTATCGGGTGTGCGCTGGATATAGGAAAGGAAAAGATTATTTTAAAAAACATAAAACAAAAAATCAAAGAAGGAGAAAAGATTAACGTTCATTATTTACCAGCTAACGCATTATTCTTAAATAAAATCTACTATTAAAAATAAAATGAAGACCGTAAAAATTATTTTTGCACTACTTATTCTTTCTTCCTGCAATTACTCATTTTCACAATCCAGAGTTAGTTCTGGTTACCGCAAACTCGAACTCAGCAGTAAAATTTTAAGCACTGAAAATTCCGATAATTACAAACATGAAATCAACATATCGGAGCAAACGAAAGTCGGGGCTAAGTCTCCTTATTTAGGCGCTTTGTTTTCGGGAATAATTCCGGGGACAGGAGAGTTTTATTCAAAGCATTATCTTAAAGGAGCAATTTTTCTCGCGATAGAAGCGGGGCTTTGGCTTGGATACGGGTCTTTACAAAAGAAGGGCAACGACCAAACCGATAAGTTTGAAACCTTTGCAAATCAAAACTGGAGCATAAATAAATATGCGCAGTGGATTTATGACCAGCAGTTTCCCGGATACACCGCTATCACAGATCCGCAGAATCCAAACCACAATGAACTAAGACACCAGCTTAATTCGGTTGAGGAACAAAACTTTTCTCATCAGCTGCCGCCAATAGGAGACCAGCAGTATTATGAGCTCATAGGAAAATATCAGAATTTTGTTTCAGGGTGGGCTGATGCAACGGATGTGACAAGGCAAAATTACGTTACCTATAAAACAACTATGTTTGTGAATTATTCGTATGACCGGCAAAAAGCAAATAATTATTATGATGATGCGGCAACGATGACATCGCTCGTGATTGTAAACCATGTCCTGAGCGCTGCTGACGCTGCATGGAGCGTAACGATGTTTAATAAAAACCTGAAAGTAAAAACAGGACTACATATGGAAAATATCTATTCATATTCAGGCGAGCGAAATTTAATTCCCATTGCTAATTTAAATGTTGCTTTCTAACAAGGTTCATTCCGAAATATAAGTAAAATATTTTTTTGAGTCAAAATAATCCCGGCACTTTAATAAAGTGCTGAGATTATTTTTTTTGTCAAATATTCCGTACATCGTAGCACCGCTTCCGCTCATTGATGCAAATTCCGCGCCCATATTCAAAAGCGTTTCCTTGACTTCACGGAGAAGTTCGTATTTTTCAAATACAATATCTTCAAAATCATTTTTGAATTTATCCGCCTGACTCAGATCAAATTTTTTAATTTCTTTAAGAGAACTTTCCTTTTGAATTCCCGGGGTCAAATTTAATTTTTCAAACGCCCACTTAGTAGATACATGAAGGTTCGGATTAATAATAAGTATAGAGTATTCGATTTTAAATTCCGGAAGGACAGACATTTTTTCTCCTCTTCCTTCAGCATAGCAAGGCTTACTCATAAGGAAAAAAGGAACGTCGCTTCCGATTGAAAGCGCCATATCAAGTATCTTCTGCCTGTTTTCAGCAATATCAATATTCAAAAATTTCAAAAGGAATTTCAATACTGCAGCTGCATTTGAGCTTCCTCCGCCGAGACCGCCGCCGACAGGAATATTCTTTCTTATATCAAAACTTATCTTATAACATTCCTTTATATTAAATGCCTTAAAAAAGATTTCTGAAGCCTTGTAGCAGAGATTATCCTTTGTCAGCGGTATGTAAGGCTTGTTTGATTTTAATATTACCGAATTGAAGCCTGTCGAAGATTTTTCGATTTTTATAGAAATTTCGTCGTGAAGTTTTACAGGATAAAAAATAGTTTCCAGATCGTGAAAACCATCTTCACGTTTTCTTAAAATCCTCAGACCTACATTAATTTTCGCGTAAGAATTTATAGTCATACCTTTCCATTTATTATAATTTAAATATATCCTGACTTTAGTTTAAGATATATATTTTAAAATATAAATGTTAATGTTTAATAAGCCCATTTGACTAATATGGATCCCCATGTATAGCCGGCGCCAAAACTGGAGAGTATAAGATGATCGCCCTTCTTTACTTTTCCGTCGTGCCAGTATTCGGAGATGCAGGTTGGTATTGTTGCTGAAGTTGTGTTTCCGTATTTGTGAATGTTGACCATCACTTTATCCATTGAGATTCCCATTCTTTCGGCACAGGCAGTGATGATTCTCATGTTTGCCTGATGCGGGACCAAATAGGAAATATCTTCTCCCTTCAGATTATTCTTCTCCATTATTTCATAGGATACATCCGCCATTCCCCTGACAGCTTCCTTGAAAACTGTCTTTCCGTCCTGATATACAAAATGCATTCTCTTGTCGACAGTCTCATGTGTCGCAGGATTTAAGCTCCCGCCGCCGAGTTGGTATAAATATTTTCCGCCTTCACCGTCAATCTTGAGTATCGCATCAAGTATTCCTATACTCTTGTCTTCAGTTGGTTCGAGTAAAATAGCGCCCGCCGCATCACCAAATAATATGCATGTGTTCCTGTCTTCCATATTTGTGATAGCCGACATTTTATCTGCGCCGACTACTATTACTTTTTTATGAGAGCCGCTTTGTATGAATTGTATGGCCGTTCCCAATGAGAAGATGAACCCTGAGCAGGCTGCAAGGATATCAAAGCCCCATGCATTCTTTGCTCCCATTTCTTTCTGGATTACGCAGGCAGTAGAAGGGTAAATCATATCAGGTGTAACTGTTGCTACAATTATAAGATCAATTTCTTCAATCCCGATTCCCCTGTTCTTCAGAAGATTGTCTATGGCTCTTACTGCCATGTATGAAGTTGGTTTATCCGCATCAAGTCTTCTTCTTTCCTGGATTCCCGTTCTTGTTTTTATCCATTCATCGTTAGTCTCAAGATATTCTTCAAAGAACTTGTTATCAATGACTCTGTCGGGAACGTAGTGCCCGACAGAGGTTATCATTGCATTAAAAGGTCCCTTATTTAACATTTATATTATTCCCTGTTTTCTTTCGTCTCTTCCAGTTCTTCAACAGCAACTTCCTTTTCTTTTTTATCATCGGAGAATGTCAGTTCATCATTTCCCTTTTTATATTTTACTTTTATTTTTCCAACTCCCTTAAAATTTCCCTTCAGTATCTCTTCACTAATCGGATCCTCAAGATATTTCTGAATGGCTCTTCTAAGCGGTCTCGCTCCGAAATTCTGATCATATCCTTTCTCTGCCAGAAATTCCAAAGCCGGTTTGGAAATGTCCACTTTCACACCCTGCAACTGAATTCTTAAAAGAAGTTTGTTTATTCCTATTTCGACAATCTTCAGTATAGCATCTTTGTCAAGCTGTTTAAAAATGAGCATCTCATCCACCCTGTTCAAAAACTCCGGTGAAAATACTCTCTTAACATTTTCTTCAACTGTTGATTTTATCTTTTCGTAACTGCTCTTATTGCTTATCTCACCGAATCCGAAAACTTTATCAAGCTTTATATCCCTCGTACCGATGTTTGATGTCATAATGATTATCGTATTTTTAAAATCAACTTTTCTTCCGAGTCCGTCAGTAAGGACGCCGTCATCCAGAACCTGTAATAAAATGTTAAATGTATCCGGATGAGCTTTTTCAATTTCATCAAGCAGCACGACCGAATAAGGTTTTCTCCTGACTTTCTCTGTCAGCTGACCGCCTTCTTCGTATCCGACATATCCCGGAGGAGCTCCTACAAGCCTGGAAACATTGAACTTCTCCATATATTCGCTCATATCAATTCTTATCAGGGAGTCTTCGGAATTAAATAAAAACATTGCCAGCTGTTTTGCTAACTCTGTCTTTCCTACCCCTGTCGGTCCCAAAAATACAAATGAACCGATTGGCCTGTTAGGATCTTTCAATCCCGCTCTTGCGCGCCTGATTGCCTTTGAAATATTAATTACTGCTTCTTCCTGTCCGATTACAACTCCCTTTAAATGCTCTTCCATTTTTACGAGTCTTTCTGATTCTGCTTCGGCAATCTGGTTTACCGGAATTCCCGTCATCATTGCTACCACGTCTGCTACACTCTGTTCTGAAACTTCATACACCATGCTTTGTGATTTAATATCCCAGTCTAATTTTAATTGCTCAAGGTCAGTCAATGCTTTCTTTTCTGTGTCTCTTAATCTTGCCGCTTCTTCATAATTCTGATTTTTTACAACCTGGTTTTTGAATTGCCTTATCTTTTCAATTTCCGCTTCCAGTTCTACTATTTCTTTAGGAACGATAATATTGGATAAGTGTACTCTCGAACCGGATTCATCAAGTACATCGATCGCCTTGTCAGGTAAAAATCTGTCCGTGATATAACGGTCGCTCAGTCTCACTGCTTCATCAATTGCTTTTTCAGTATAGCTGACATTATGATGCTCTTCATACTTGTTCTGTATGTTATTCAAAATCTGAATTGTCTCATCTACTGTTGTAGGTTCGACCATTATCTTCTGAAATCTCCTGTCCAACGCTCCGTCCTTTTCAATATACTGCCTGTACTCGTTAAGAGTCGTCGCTCCGATGCATTGTAAATCACCCCTTGCAAGTGCAGGTTTGAAAATGTTGGAAGCATCAAGAGATCCGCTTGCGCCGCCTGCACCGACTATTGTATGTAATTCATCTATAAACAAAATTACATCTCTTGCTTTTTCAAGTTCATTCATCACTGCCTTCATTCTTTCTTCAAATTGTCCTCTGTACTTTGTGCCAGCCACTAGTGCAGCAAGGTCAAGTGTTACCACGCGCTTGTTATGCAAAACCCTGGAAACATTTTTATTTATAATTCTCAGTGCAAGTCCTTCTGCAATCGCTGTCTTCCCTACTCCCGGCTCGCCGATTAATACAGGATTATTTTTCTTCCTCCTGCTCAATACCTGCGCGACTCTTTCAATCTCTTTTTCTCTTCCGACAATCGGGTCAAGCTTATTCTCTACTGCCATCTTCGTAAGGTCTCTTCCGAAATTATCCAGGACAGGCGTCTTGCTTCTTTCCTGTTTCTTCTCCGATGAAGTCTTTGAAGCCGGCTGGTTGCCGGTTGGCTTTCCGCTTAATATATTTAATAACTCGGTCTTGACCGATTCATAATTAATATTAAACTGGTGAAGTATCTGTGCGGCTAAATTATCATCCTCTCTCAGTATAGAAAGCAAAAGATGCTCCGTGCCGATTACATCAGATTTAAATAACTTCGCCTCTAGATATGTTATCTTCAAAACTTTTTCAGCCTGCTTTGTCAGCGGAATGTTTCCTACCGTTAATGTTCCGCCTGCCTGCCTGACTGTGTCCTCAACTGTTTTTTTAATCTTGAAAGCTTCAGCTCCAAGATTCTTAAATATTTTTATTGCTATGCCTTCGCCTTCTCTTATTATTCCTAATAAGAGGTGTTCAGTGCCGATGTAGTCGTGACCAAGTCTTATAGCTTCTTCCCTGCTTAATCTTATTACATCCTGAACCCTATTTGAAAAGTTACTGTCCATTTTTTTCTCTTTTTTTTAAAATTTTAAATAACTGAATAACTAAATTATTAAGTATCTATTATTCTTTTTTTAAAACTGTAAAAGTTTTTTAAGCTTTACATCAACATCTCTTGCTAAAATTATTTAAATAAATATATTAAAATTTGAATAAACTTATAATGTATTATTAACAATTTATGTGAAATAATTAACACATTTTTTTTTAAAAACTTTTTAGTATCAGCTTTTTTTGTTTTACTGTGATTGAAAAAGAACGATAATAAAATTATTTATTGAAAGATATAACGATTGGCAATCCCTTTAAATTCCAAAAATTGTTTTGCCTGTGTAAAAGTACTTTTTCACGTTGTAAAAATAATTATTTATATTATTTATTTTAATAAATGAAAACACTTTTATTGCAGGTGCTGACACTTATTCTTCCGGCTGTTTCCACATACAAAAAAGACCAAAGTTAAAATGCTTTGGTCTCCCTTTTTGTAATTATTTAAAGGGCTTTATTAATCATTTCCCGCTGTTTCCTTACTGCAGTATTCTTTTAAAATACCCGCAACTTTATTAGCTACAGTATTTGCATCATTGTTTTCAATATCAAGCCTCTGTAGCATGTGAATGATTTTACCATCCTTTAATAATGCTACCTGTGGTGATGAAGGTGCAAAGCCGGTAAAATATTTTCTCGTTTCATTAACGGCATCTTTCTCCATTCCCGCAAATACAGTTACCATGTTATCCGGCAATGCATTATTTTCTTTTGCCCAGTCAACCGCTAGGGAGAGTCCGGGTCTTGCCTTTCCTGCAGCACATCCGCAGACTGAATTAACAAACACAAGAGTCGTTCCTGTTTTGCTTAATTCTGAATTTACTTCTTCAGGAGTATACAGTTCTTTAAAACCAATCTCCTTTGCTTGCTGTCTCATCGGCTGTACCATTATCGGATCATACATTTTTTTTATTCCTTTCTTTATTATTTTTTAATTTCCTGTAAGTTAACTTCTATTTCTTATTAATAATTTCATTTCTTTAAAAATTTGTCGAACCATGTCTTCCTGAGTCCTGCAATTTCTTTACGGTTCTTTTTTAAATAATGGTCGCCGCCTTCTATTAATTTCAGTTCCGACTCGATTCTGTTTGCCCTTAGTATTTCATACATATCAATCGAATCTTGATGGCTGACTTTTTTATCCGCTGTCCCGTGTATAAGTAAAATCTTCGTTGACTTGTTTATCCTGTCCGCAAAGAAGACCGCCGAGCGCTCCTGTTTCCTTTTAATAAACTCATTTTCATCCTTGCTGCCGAAAAGCTTTCTGTATGAGTTTCTCATATCCTCTCTCTGTTCTTCACTCCTGAATAAATCCGCAAGTCCCGAAATTATGACAGCGCATTTGATTCTGTCTGTCCTGCTTAGAACAAGATAAGTCATCATTCCTCCCCTGCTCCAGCCTTCCATACCGATTCTTTTCGAATCGCAGTAAGAGAGTTCATCCGCCAAAGGCAGTAAATTCATAATATCATTTACATCCCCGCCTCCAAACTCTTCCTCTTCACGGTATTCAGATGAAAGTACTACATAACCCCATGATGCTATCTCTCCGAAAATTCCCCTTGCAAGAAATTCATCTATGATACCGTCTTTCCGGCTGCCTCCACGGTTCCATATAATTAAAGGATACTTTTGATCTATTTCTTTTGTATTAATTATATCTGTTTCATTTTTAGGATGGGCAATATAACCGTTGACTTTCAATCCGTCAGATTCATAAACAATTTTCTTGACAGAGACATCATTGACAACTTCTTTTCCCCATCCGCTTTCAATAAACTTAAGCTTTTCATCCGATAGGTTTATTTCTTCTTCGGATAAAATCATTTTGACTCTTCAAACTCATAGAGCTTATAGTAACCAAGCTTCAGGTCAAACTCCTGGCCTTCCCTGTACATTTTTTCATTTTCGGAGGGAAGAACATTTTCAATTTTAATTTTCGCCCAGCAGCCGCCTTCATAGCTCAATACTTTTGCATCATATATTTCGCTGCCTTTGAATTCAACCCGGTATGTCTTATCCTTCTCCGGCGCATTCTTCAGAATATGTGTGTGCTTCATTATTTTTATGTTTGTATAATTTACTAAAAAGAAGTCATTGATTTAAGTCAACTATATATGGAGATGAAAAAAATTATTTCTTTTAAAAAACCCCTGCAGAATCGCGTGTACTTAGCGATAAAAGTAAGTCGAGTAATAGTATTAAATTTAAGTAATATTTATTTTAAACTCCAAAAATTTATTTTGAGATTTTCATCTCATGAAAGGAGGATAGTTAGTGAAGTATAAAACAGTTTCCGCTCTTTAAAAAAATTAATTGGCGGTTATTTTTTTTAAGGATTGTTGTAAATTTTAAATTAACAAATTTTATTAACATTTAAAATCAGAAAGCTATGAAAAAATTTTCAAGTTTCATTTTAGTAATGTTATTAACTTTAGTGATTTATTCACCTGTTCTATCGCAGGACAATGCTGCGATCGAAAACAATTCCATTTAAACGGAAACTTTGAATACTTTAATTTAAGTAGTGAAGTAAATGTTGGAGTTCCGGTAAAGTCGATTTGTCGCAAAACTATCCGAATCCATTCAATCCATCTACAAGGATTAATTATGATTTACCATTTGATGGTAAAGTTAGACTGAAGTTATTTGATATGTCAGGCAGAGAATTTGCAACACTTGTCAATGATGTTAAGACGGCAGGATATTATACTGTTGATTTTAACGCGTCTAATTTGAGCAGTGGTGTATATTTTTATACAATCTCTGCGAATAATTTTACTGCGACAAAGAAAATGCTGCTTGTGAAGTAGATAGTAGTTGACAGTAATTGTAATTGTTTTAAAAGATAATTTAAAGCCGTGGGATGAAGAATCTCACGGCTTTTTTATTTCTGAAGACTTAGGTAGAGAAATATCTTAATAGAACTTTAATCACAAAATAAATTAAACATAAAAATATATAATAAAAATGAAATATGATTTTTGAAAACAAAAAGACTACAAAACAAAAATCACTCTGCAGGGTCTAATTAAATGAAGAACAAAATATGATAGAACATTTGCTGGTGGGCGCTGGCTTGTCTATTTATACAACATTCTATTTCTTCTATTTATAAGGCATTCAAAAATATTTATTTAGTAATTCTTCTTTATTAATTTTTAAATT
>JBBRTN010000045.1:0-8929 GCA_038244395.1 Ignavibacteria bacterium | reverse complement strand
GGAAAGATTCAGGAAGTAGGGCGTCCATGAAAAGCGGAATGCGGCAATGACAAGGCTCATCACCGATGCCAGACGGTAGTTTGCCGAATAAATCCCGACTGTACTTTCATCAAAAAAATATTTCAGAAAAAATCTGTCAGATACATCTATTACAAGTATGCAGAGCCCGATGTAAACAAATTTATTTCCAAAGACCAGAAGCTCTCTGATTTTTGCAAAAGATATTTTTAATGTAAGATACTTTTTTGTGAGAATAAGTCCGGCTAAAAATGTTATTGAAACCGAAATTATGTAACTGTAGAAAATAGCTTCGACCCCGTATTTTAAGAAAACAATGAAGACTATGTTGCATAGAATATTAATTACAAAGGTAAGCAGGTTTATATATGCATAGACTGCGGAATTAAGCTCAGCACGGAAAAGCAGCAGCGGAAATCTGTAAATGGTATCCGCAAACATCAGCACACTAAGGATCCTGATGAGAAATTCACTCTCCAGAAACTCGGTGAAATTAAACAATAATGCAATATTTTCTGAATTAAAATAAATCAGTACAGAAAGTATTAATGAAGTAACTGATAATAAGATGAGTGAAGAGGAATAAATTTCTGATTTTAACTTTTCCGTTCCTGCATCTATAAAAAATTTCATGAATGAAGTTTCTATGCCGAACATATAAATCAAACCGAGAAAAAGTGAAATTGACTGTACGAGTGTGAATAATCCAACCTGTTCGGGCGGAAAATATTTTGTATAGACAGGGAGAAGAATGAAGCTCACTGATTTATTCAGCATTATACCGAGACCGTAAATCAGGGTCTGAGAAAATAATTCTTTTACGTGGGACTTATTTACGATTTTATTCATCTTATCCATCTTATTAATCTTGCAGGATATTATTTTTTTTGTAATAGCCTGTCAGCATTGAATTCACTGACTGGTATGAATGATATTTCTCTACCCACATTCTTCCTTTAACAGAAATATCTTTTCGTAAACTTTTATTATCAATTAAACGAATTAAGTTGTCCTTAAGTGTATCAATAGTCGAATGTATGAAAGGATTATTTTCTATGAATTTTAAATAGTCATCCGAAAACTCAGTGAGAGTGGGAATCCCCATTGAAAGATTTTCGATAGAATTCTTTCCATAACCCGAACCTCCCATTTCTCCTCCAACCTGGTCAATTGCAATGTCACACTCACTCTTGATCTTCAGCACCTCAGCGCGATCCATATTCTCCGCTAAAACAAACTCAATCTGTCTTTCCTTCTCAATGTCATTTATAACACTGATGATCTTATCAGTACCTTTGAATTTACGGTTTGTCGGCGAATGCAGAATTTTTATTTTAGTATTCTTCCTTTCTTTTATCTCATATTCCTTAACATCAAAGGGAAAGAAAATGTAACTGATATTTTTGTGAAGTGACAGATGATCAAATTCAACAGTCAGATTCAGATCACTCATTTCATCGAGCTCCTTAAAAATCCCTCTTGTCCGCAAATCACTTCCGTAATAACAGCATACAATTTTTTTTTTCCTTTTTTTTAATTCCCTGGCAAATCTCAGGTCACGGAAAAAATCCATGCCTCCGTCAAAATGATATATATCGTAATCAAACAAATCATATTTCTTAATTGCCCGGGTGATTTTTGTTTTATTCTTCTCGTCTCTCAATATAAAATATACGTTCTCAAAAATATTCTTCGGCTTGTTATATTTAACCGGCTCGGGAGATGAATCTCTTATCTTGGAATCCCGCCAGGCCTTTGCTCTCCTGCCGGTTGGTAATTTGAAATTAAGGCAAATGTCTTCATCGAAGTTAAGAGTATTTTTGTAAAGCGTAACTAATCTTGATTTACTTCCGAAATTATTATGCATTTTTACGAAATCGTATGGCATTCCGGCAAAGTTTTGCGGCGCGATGTGTAGGATTTTCTTTGACAATAAACTTTTTTTGTGATGTAAATTATTTAATTAGAATCTCAGATAAAATACAATTATATTTTTTGAAAATATAAATCTCCACTGTCGAACAGTTCAAATTTCAAAATCGCTTTGAACATAGGATACAAAAACTTAAAGTCAAAATAAATTGATCTATCATATAGCCCATAATGAAGACTGGAATACCGCGTTGAAGAACAATTCCTACAAACCCGCTTCATTAGCAACTGAAGGATTTATTCACTGTTCACCTGAAGAAAAAATTATTGAAGCAGCTGATAATTTTTACAAAGGCAGGGAAGATCTGCTTTTACTCAGTATTGATGAAACAAAAGTTGAAGCAAAAATAATAATGGAAGATTTGTATAATCATAATTTTGAATTTCCTCACATCTACGGAGAATTGAATCTCAATGCCGTTGTAAAAATTACTAATTTTAAATGCAATGAAGACGGGAAGTTTCAGCTGCCTGAAGATAAAAAAGATTAACTTTCAATTAAACGAAGAATGTTCCCGGAAAAAATTAATTCTTTATCCTTATCAGGAATGTCCAGACTTTTAATAATCGGAATATATGTCAGCGGAAGACCCAGGTTATAATCGCTGCCGAAAATTACTTTCTCCGCTCCCACAGTGTTGACGACTTTATTGACAAAATAAAATTCTCTTACAGATTCGGTTCCCAGGTAAACGTTATTATATTTTTTATCTTTTATTTTTTCAGCGCATTCGAGATACAGTGAAGGCTGGTCTCCGCCCAGATGAGCGAGGATCAAAATCAGATCAGGATATTTTTCAGCAACCTCGAGCGGAAATTTATAACCGGCAATCTCCTGCCATCTTCCGCAGTGAACTACAACCGGCTTTTTCGTTTCAGCCGCAAGCCGGATATATTTATCAAATGATGAATCCGTAATTTTTTTCTTTTGAATTGACGGGTGAATTTTAAATAAAGAAATATTATGGATATTCTTTTCAAGAAAATTATCCAGTTCTGCATCTTCCGGATTTATCCAGGCCATGTAGTAAAATTTAAAATCCGGATTGTTATATGTCCTTGCAAATAATTCATCATTGCTCGTGGCGTCAGCAGGCATGCAGACTGCTGCTTCGACACCTGAGCTTTTCATTACATCAATTGCCTGTCTGACTGTTGATTCATAATTAAAAAAAATACTGCTCCATTTCCCGATATGGATGTGCGCGTCTATTATTTTCATTCTAAATTTTCCTTTTTAAAAAGTCAATCGTCGGTTTTTTTTGTACCAGTCAAATGTCTTAACAATTCCTTCATTCAGATCAACCATTGGAATAAACCCAAGGAGCTCTTTTGCTTTTTCAATGCTCGGAATTCTAAGCTCTACATCTACATAATTTTTAGGCACATAAATAATTTTAGATTTTGATTTGCACAACGATATAATTTTTTCCGCAAGAGAAGAAATCGTAGTAGTCCCTTTCGGATTTCCGATATTAAATATTTCGCCAACGGCTTTCTTATTCGTCAGGCACAATTCAATTCCGTTTATCATATCATCAATGTAGCACCAGGAGCGGATTTGGTCGCCGTCCCCGTGAATCTCTATATTTTTTTTCTGTACGACATTTTTAATAAAAATCTGTATTGCTCCCTCGCCTACCTGACCCGGTCCGTAGATGTTAAACGGTCTGATAGTAACACACGGATAGTCATGCTGTTTATAAAAACTGTGGACCAGATGTTCGCCGGCAACCTTACTGATCGAATAAGTCCATCTCGCTTCTCCGACGGGCGCAAAATTTGTCCGGGATTTTTCCGTTGATTTATATGCGTATGAACCAAGAACCTCGCTCGTGGAAAAATCTAAAATTCTTTCAAGACGATCCGAATATTTTTGCAGTGCTTTTAGTAAATTAAATGTTCCGTTTATATTTACATCCATTGTTCTGATCGGATTAATTATTACCGTGTCTATTCCGGCAACTGCCGCCAGATGGATTACAATTTCCGGCTTAAAATCTTCGCAACTTTTTTTCAATAAATCAAAATCAAGGACGTCGCCTTTTACGATTTTTAAATTTTCCGATTTTATATTCTTATTATCAAGTGAGTTCCGGTCAAAATTATCATAAATCAGAATTTCATTTTTACTGATTAATTTTGCAGCCAAAGTGCTTCCTATGAAACCTGCTCCCCCGGTTAATAATATTCTTTTATTCTCTGTATTCAAATATTCAAAAGTTTAAATTTAATTTATGTTCAGTTCATACGTCTTTCTCAAAAAGCCATGTGCAAGGAATTTTTTCTTAAAAGCAAACAGACCTTCGATTAATTTTCCATCCGTATCCGATGTCCCGATATCATAGTATTTGTAGCCGTTTTCTTTTGCCCATTCAATCGACTTAAAAAGAATAAACTCAGATACACCTTCCTGCTTGAATTTATCATCGCCTGCAAGATAGAAATTTAAAATCATTTCTTTATTGATGCAGAACAAAACGCAGACAGCGACTATTGTCTCATCAATATAAGCCGCAAACAGGACTACCTCGTTCTTAAGATTATTAATAAGATACAAAAGCTCTTCAAATGAATGAGTCGGGCTGACGTTTTTCAATTCCCTGTTCTCAAGTAAAATATTGTAGTAGACAGAGAAATTGTCTTTACTAAGTACCGATTCAATTATCTTTACTGAAATATCTTTCGAAGATTTTTTTATGGAACGCTTTTTGGTTTCGGATATTTTTCCAGATTCAAAATCATCCAGGTTTATTATATTGGAAACAGAAATATTGGTAACCTTAAATCCTGATTTCACCAATGCATACTCAGTTTCTTCGTTTGCCATTTTATTATAAATGAATGGAGGATTTTTAATAACACACAGTGCAAACTTATTTTCCTCCAGGTATTTCTTAAAGCTTTTTATTATCTCAAGATATGAAATCAAATGTATTTTCTTTTTCCAGAGGAACCCGCCAAAGCTTACTCCTTCAGATGAAATATATGTCCGGCTACCGTTAATAATTTTTTCACATCCGATTATTACCGCCTGCACTTTGCCGGATTCTGAATCAATAAATTTCAGATGATGCCATTTGATATTTTTTAAGAATACATTGTTGTAGGAATTAAACCTGTAGTCAAAGAAGAGGTTATATTGATTTCTAAGGAATTCTTTCCACTCAATCTCATTCTCAATATCTTCGGCTTTTATAACTTCAATCATAAATTAACTTCCGTAAAGTTCATATCCTTCCTGAGCTGTAATTAATCTGAAGTTCGGAGGAATAAATGATTCAACAGCCGGATAATCAGACCTGTTGATTTTATCTCTTTCCACGATTATAAAATAATCATTTGGGTTCAGTCTATTGAGCTTATCTATGATTTTATCCGTTCCGTTTTTTGTGTCGAGCATTTCAAATTTATATGAAGGGTTTTCCCAGTTCAAATCCAGACCATTGAAATAAAAACTGAACTGCGGATTGAAACGGTAATTTGATCCGATATAAATCAATTTATCCTTTCCGCTTTGCTTTATTAATTCCTTTATTTCTGAAATCCTGAAATTAGTCTCACCCTCATTTATGCGGATTGCAAAATAAACGTTAAATGTAAAAAAGAAAACCAATATAAAAATATAATATGTTTTTTTTAGTTCAATATTATTTACTAAATACCTGCTGAGAATCAAAAGTAAAGTCAATACAAACAGAGTATTTAAAATCAAAAGTAATTTATTCTCACTTAACAAAACAACCGTCTTAATATCAATTTTCAAAAATTTAAAAACAAACCACATTATATTTATAAGAGAGAAGAATATTATAATTACTTTGAAAGGTAAATTTTCTTTATCGAGTGAATTTATAAACGCCGGTATCAGAAGGCACAGAGGAGGCAAGACCAATATTACATAAACCTCAAGCTTTGTCCTGAAAAGCGTAATGATTACAAGTCCCGTAATAAACCAGACCCATAAAAATATTTTTCCCCATTCGGTATTTTTGTAATTTCTGAAATCCTTAATGAAGCTGAACAACATCAGTATGCTTATGGGAATTATTGATAGAAGAAAATTGAAGTAAAAGAATACTCCCGAGTTTTTTTCATTCATCTCGACTCCGTTCAGAGCCCTTTCATAAACATGGAATTTAAAAAAGTAATCAGTAAATTCAGATCCGTATTTTATCAGCATATACAAATGCCAGGGCATAGCTAATGCGACCCCGACTCCTGTCAGTATTAAAATATCCTTTAAGTTGTAGTTGACCTTGTCTTTTATGAAAAAATAACCGGAAAAAATAATTATAGGTATATAAAACCCGACTAAAATTTTTGTCATGAGACAGCAGCCGAAGGAAATACCGCATAGAAAAATATATTTATATTTTAGCGAACTGTTATAAAGGAATAAAAAATAAAAAGCCGCGAGTATAAAAAATGTATAGGGAAAATCAAACTGGAATCTTTTTGAAAAAATATTAAAAATAATATTGCCTGAAAAAATTACTGCCGCAAAAAATCCTGTCACCTGACCGAACAGTTTATTACCCATAAGAAAAATCATCAGGGCGCATAATAAGGAGAAAGAAAAAGGTATCAGTTTGAGCGCAACAGAGTTCATTCCGAATACTGAAGTTACAAAATAACCTATCCAGATAAGCAGCGGTGGGTGAGAGCCGGAATAAAATTTTCCTACGGAGTGGGAGCTTTGATCCCAGAAGTCCCCGTTTGTACTTATAGACAGAACACGTGTCGCATACATTCCTTCATCCCATGGCTGGATGTCTGTAGTCAGCAGTGAGGGTAATTTTACCATGCATAAAAAAACAACGAGAAAAAAAAATAATGTATAAAAATTTTTCCCGTTGTTCAGAAAATCACCTGTCTTTAAATAAAATGAGGACATAGCTTCATTTTAGATAAATCAAAAATTTATTCCGAGTGAAATAGAATTGCTTGTGCCGAATTCATTCTGATAAGGAACGAATGCATAATCAATAGTCAGCGCCTTATATTTAAATCCTATGCCGGTGGAAAGTCCCCTGTCATCGAACGAGGTCTGGTAACCTAATCTTAGAAATACAAAATCATTGTATCCGCCTTCAGCGCCTGTCAGCACGTGAAAAGAGCCCCCATCCAGAACCTTAAAGCCATCAACTCCAAGTGTCAGTCCGAATTTATTTTTGGAATATTTATAGCTTCCTCCGAATCTAACCAATGAAGGCAGCTTGGAGCTCTGATTTTTCAATTCATTCATTGACCCGATATTTGCAACTACGAAAGCAAAGCTCAGATTATTTTTACTGTAGTTTGTCCCGAAGTCAAATCCAAGACCCGAAGCTTCATCCACATAAATTTTTTCGAACAGGAATTTTCCCGTGATGCCAATTGAAAGATTAGGATTTATCTTGTAACCAAATGAAATTCCGGTTGAAAGATTTCGGGCATCAAAATTATCAATAGCCGCACCGGGAGTATTTCTTATTTCAATGTTATTTATACTTGTTGTAAAAAATCCAACTCCCAGAGTTAACTTCTGGCTTAGGAAAAATTTAGCTGCAATGTAATCATTATTTAAATCCTGTACCGAAGAGTTATGCATGATTGCAACGTTGCTTGAAGATCCGAAATTTAATCTTGCAGGATTGTAGATAAAAGCTGTGGCATCATCTGCAATTGATGAAAACGCCTCGCCCATTGCAATGGCTCTTGCCCCGACACCAAACTTCAGGAATGCCAGTCCGGTATTGCCTGCTCCGTCATTCTGCGCATACAGACCTGACACATTAGAGCAAATAAACATTAAAAGAAAAATTTTTACTATTTTATTTTTGGTATTCATAAATTATTTAAATTTAAAAACAATCCCTATGTTCTGAACCGGGTCATGGGTAAAAGGTTCAAGCTGAAAAGAATAGTCTATGCCTAAATTTATACTGGTGGAAAAATTTTTATTCAACCCGAGCCCGAATGAAGGTTCAAGATTTCCTGTAAAGTCATCGGATGAAAAGTCCATCCTTCCCAGACCGGCTCTGAACTTGACCTGACTCACTACATTTATTTCAAATCCAAGTCTTAGAACTGTATTGTTTGATTTATCCGGAACAATGCCGTTTGTATCTGCCGGGCTTGAAGGATTAAAATACTGCTGAAGACCGATGGAAGCTAATCCAAGATTCTTAGGCAGCAAATATGTCGCACCGAGATCAAGTACTTTGGGGAACTTATCTTGTGTTGTATTACCGTTGCTTCCATAAAGACTGGAGGTCTGCCATTCGTACTTTGCACCAAGATCTTTTAATAATAATCCGAAGGCAAGATTACTGCTTGCTTTATAAACGCCACCGATGTCCAGGGCAAATGAAGTTGCAGTAATACCCGTGTATAATTTTGAGTAATATAATTTAAAGCCCAGTCCGAGCGAAATCTTTTGATTTATAATGAAGGCAGTTCCCAGATAAAATTCGTTTTCGAAAGTAGATAAGGCACCGATGCTTCTTGTGTCATTATCTCTTCCATCAATATTTGAAACCCCTGCGTTTATCCATGCCGCAGTAATCCCCGCTCCGCCGTTTTGTGTGCCGGCCAATTTTATTTTCTTTGTAAAGCCGACAAAATTAAGCTTACGGTCCTGACTCAAAAAAGTATAGCCGAGATTTACGAGCCCCTCACTCTGAAATGTTGCAAGGGCGGGATTATAAATTCCGTTCACATCGCCATAAACATTAGCTACCATTGCATTACTCATTGCAAGACCTCTCGCACTGAATCCCATTCTTGAGAATGCACCTGCATAGCTGCCAAGCTGTGCCTCGCAGAAGTTTGAAATAAAAATAAAAAATATTATTGTTAAAAAAATTTTTCTCAATGAAACTCGTTATTATATTTTATTGTGAAATAATCTTTATTGCAGTAAAAGAATCTTTCCCCAAAGCGGGTCTCCGTCATCAAATTCTATCCTGTAAAAGTAAACTCCGTTAGCCGCCTG
>JBBRTN010000044.1:0-9106 GCA_038244395.1 Ignavibacteria bacterium | reverse complement strand
CAGCATAAAATAGATGACAGCGGACTTGGCTTTATTACTGAAAAAGCAAACAATGATTATGTTACTGTAAATAGTTTTGTAACGCCGGCAACAACAGCCGCTTCAATTCAGAGAGGCATAGATGCTTCATCGGCGTCATGGACTGTCAATGTCAACGACGGTACTTACAATGAAGACATTGATATTAATAAAGCCATAAGTGTAACAGGCACCTCAGCTGCGGCAATTATCCGGGGACTATATGCAGGAAGCGCAAACACTATTCTAATGTCCTCGAGTAATTCATTGCTTAGTAATGTGACTGTCACACGAGACTATGGCGCGAACCTCGCAGCCTGGAATGCTTCAGGGAAAAATCAGGGAATAAATGTTGCACAGACAACTACAGGCATTACAATAAATAAAGTGACGCTTACCGGAAACAGGAATGCAATTTTTGTTAACAATGCGCAGACTGTAACAATCTCGCAATGTATTATTGAAGATAACAGGACAGGAATTCATTTTGGAAATAATTTCAGCGGAGCCGAAGTTCATAATAATTTTATCCGCAATAATTTTACTCACGGAGTATTGTTCAATTATGATCTTACTTCCGGAATTGTAGCTACAAATGTTCATGTCAATAATAACAGCATTACAGGAAACTGGTATTCACAGGTTGACTTTCAGAGGAACAGCGGACCTGTTCCTACGGGCGATCATACCGGTTTGACATTTAACTGTAACTGGTATGGAACCACTATGCCTTCAGCCGTTGCCGCCAACGCAGCAGAGCCGGGGTATACTTCACAAGTCCCATCACAGTTCGGGGGTTCAGATCCGGGACTTAACCGTCAATTGTACGGAATTGAAATAGCGAGATGTCCTTATATGCCATGGCTTACTAACGGGACTGATAATTATCTTGATACAGCAGGCTTCCAGCCGGTTCCGGGTTCATGCAACGGACTTCAATCAAAACTTTATGTAAATGATAATTCACTAACCGGAGATGTCTTCACAAGCGCTGTTGGTAATAATTCAAATCTGGGAACACCGGGAGCGCCGTTTGAAACAATTTCTTATGCTGTCTCAGTTGCAAGTCCGGGAGACACAATTTACGTTGATGCAGGTACTTATCAGGAGCAGGTTAATATTAATAAAACTCTTTCAATTATCGGAGCAGACAGCGCCGGAGTTCATGCTGCAATTATAAAAGCTCCTGCTGTACTTAGCACTGTGTCAAATGCAAATGCAAGCGACCACACACCTGTGGTTTATGCCTCAGGCGCTGACAATGTAAACATCAGTCATGTTTGTGTAGATGGCGATGGCAGAGGAGGCGCTAAATTTTCAGGAGTATATTACTTTGAATCGAACGGATCATTCTCGCATTCAAAAATCACAAAAGTTCGTGACGTTACTTACAGCGGTGTGCAGTCCGGAAATGCTTTCTTTGCAAATCATACATACGATGTAAGCTATGATCAGAAAGTCACAGTAAGCGATAATGTAATTGATGATTATCAAAAGACAGGCATACTCATAAATGAACTGAACACACATGGAATTGTCACAAACAATATTGTTACAGGTCAGAGCATACAGCATGTCAACGGACAAAACGGAATCCAGTTCGGATACGGAGCTTACGGAACTATAACAGGAAACACAGTTACCGGTAATCAATATAACGGACCTTCAAACGATGACGCAAGCGGGATTTTACTCGCAGGAGCGGGAGTAAATGCATCGAATGTTTCCACAGGTCAGACGACAACAATAGGGGGAGCAGGAGCATTAGCAAATACAATGACAGGAAATGAAGCAGGTCTGCTTACTGACGGAGGCGGCTTTGGATACGATTCAAATTCAGGTGTGATATATAACGCAAATAATTTTGCAAACAATTACATTCATGCTTCTGAAAATTCACCGAATACAATACCAAGTGTATCTAATGCTTATGATAAGAGGATCGACAATACTTCACAGACGAATATTGTTTACGGACAAATACAGCGTTCGGTAGATGATGCATCGGGAGGCAACGTTCTTAACGTAAGCGCTCACACTTTTACGGAACAGGTGGAAATTCATAAAAACATAACGCTTGCCGGACAGGGCAGCGGTATGACAAATATTGTTTCTCCGAACACACTTCTCTTGTCATACACAACCTCCGATGTTAACAAACCCATAATTTTTGTTCATGACACATCAGATGTTATTATCAAAAATCTTACAGTTGACGGTGCCGGAAAAGGAAATGCAAACTACAGGTTCCAGGGAATTGCTTACCGGAATTCCGGGGGAACTGTAAGAAACTGTGAGATTAAAGATGTGAGGGAAACACCGTTAAACGGCAATCAGCATGGTATTGCGCTGTATGTATTTGCAAATGACGGGAATGCAAGGTCATTAAATGTAATCAAAAATACCATGACAGGCTTCCAGAAGAATGCAACTGTTTTTGCCGGTGCTGACCTCACCGCTGTTATTGACAGTAATATTATTACTGGTGCAGGACCAATAAATGTCACGGCACAAAACGGAATACAGCTGAGCAATTCCGCAAAGGGTTCGGTTTCATGTAATACTCTGTCGGGCTTCTCATATACTCTGCCAAACTTTTTATCAACTGCAATATTGATCTTTCAGCCCGGAGCGTCGGTTACCACATCCAATAATATTATCTCGGCTTCACAGATGGGAATATATTATTATCAGATTGGCGGTACAATCAACGGGAATATTATAAACGCAACGGCAGCAAGTGTTGGTATGAATGACTACTGGGCAATTGATGCAGACCCGGGTGCCGATCCGCATTTGAAAATTCAGCCATTCGATTCTGAAAGTTCTTTTGGATTGCGAAAAGGAAATACACTTAACAGCATGAGTACTTTCACAACCTTAATAAAAAGAAATACTCTGACCAGTGATGGTACACACGGCACCGCTATAGAAATGGATGCACTCGGTACTGATGTTCTTAATGCGACGGCAACTGAGAATAACGTTCATGGGTGGGATGCCGGAGTTGTATTTTATAAAACCGGAGGAGCGACTCTGAATGGAATTGTAAACTATAATGACCTCAGCGGAAATACTTATGCATTGTATGACTTTACAGGTGTAACACAAAATGCTCAGTGCAACTGGTATGGGACGACGGATAATATGCTGATATCTCCGACTGTGTCGGGGTCGGTAAATTATATTCCGTATTTAAGCAACGGTACTGATAATTATCCTGATACAGCCGGATTCCAGGCGGTTCCCGGATCATGTAACGGAATTCCTGCATCTGTAATAAATATAAAAGTTATTCCTGAAGGATTCTATAATGCAAATCAGCAATTAAATATTAAAGATACAGTGAAAGCTTATCTTCATTCAAACATTACTCCTTATAATGTAATTGATTCTGCAAAATCCACAATTGATTCGGTCACATTTACAGGCTCGTTTACATTCGTACAGCCAAGCGGAACTTACTACATTGTCATTAAACACAGAAACACGATTGAGACATGGAGCAAGACCGGAGGTGAAGCGTTTACTGCGGGAACAACAATGAATTATGATTTTACCAATTTGGCAAGCAAGGCATTTGGAAACAATATGAAGCAGGTTGACAGTTCTCCCGTCAGATTTGCAATCTATAGCGGCGATGTAAATCAGGACGGCGCTGTGGAAATTGCAGACCTGGCAATCATTGACAACGCTACTTATAATTATGTAACCGGTTATGTCCCCGCGGATCTGACTGGGGATGGCATAGTCGACATTTATGATGCCGCGATTGCTGACAATAACGAATACAATACTGTACTCACAATGAAGCCGTAGAAAGAATTGTCAGACATAGTCTGATTGTATGTTTAGCTTGATTTAAATGTAAAAAAGCCGGGAGGAAATATCTTCCGGCTTTTTTATTGAATGGGAATTTCTTCGGGACGCTTTTTTATAATTAAATAAAAAGCATTAAAAATTCTTGCAGTATTTTTTGCTAATATGTTTTGATAGAGCTGAAACATTTTGAATATTTGTATACAAATCTTAAATGTAATTAGTATTTAAATTTCAAATTGTTTATTTTTAATAAACGTTTTTAACAACACAATCCTAAAAACCAAGAAATGAAAATCTTTTTTATTGGTATTATATTTTTTTTGCTCTTATTGAATTTATCTTACTCTCAGCTGCCAAATCAAAATACATATCTTCTCAGAAATCTTGATACTTACGGAAGCTATTCTGCATGCTGGGGATACACTGCTCCAAACGGCAGGGAGTACGCTATTCTCGGAACAGGCGTCGGGACTTCATTCGTTGATATTACTGATTCAGCAAATATTCATGAAGTGGATTCCGTTAGAGGAATTAACAGCAGCTGGAGAGAAATGAAAACATATTCGCACTATGCTTATGTAGTTTCAGAAGCAACAAATTCCCAACTGCAAATAATTGATTTACAATACCTTCCCGATTCTGTTCACCTTGTAAAAGTTTGGGGATATCCGGGATATACAAAGACTCATTCTATTTCACAGTCGGGACATTACATTTATCTTAACGGAGGCAATTCGGCATTAAACGGAGGAGTAACAATACTGGATGTGTTAGACCCGGAAAATCCCGTAAAGATGGGACAATGGACTACGCTGTATGTTCATGACTGCAGAATATTAAACGATACAATATGGGCTTGTAATATTTATACAGGACAGACTTCAATAATAAGCGCCGTAAATAAAAGCAGTCTTGATTTTGTAAGGACATGGCAGTCTTATCCTCAGTCAACTGTCTCAACTCACAACTGTGCTTTTTCTCTGGACAGAAAATATTTATATACTACGAATGAGCTTACTTCTCCAAACGGGAAATTAAATATATGGAATATAGAGGATCTGAATAACATCACTTTTATCCGCGAATGGCTTCCTACAAATATAAGCACTGCAGTTGTTCATAATATAGAAACTTACGGAAACCTTGCTGTCATTGCGCATTATACTGCCGGCATAAGGATTCTCGATATCAGCGACCCTGCAAACCCGGTTGAAGTTGCATGGTATGATACATATCCTTCAAGCAATGCATCTAATGAAAATGGATGCTGGGGAGTTTATAGATTTCCTTCGGGAAAAATTATCGGCTCCGATATTGTTAACGGATTGTTTGTAATCAAGACAACTTTTTCTACGGGCGTTTCAGGCAATAATAATTTAATTCAGCCAAACAGCTTTTCCTTACAGCAAAATTATCCTAATCCGTTTAATCCCTCTACAACAATAAAATTTTCGATGGGCAGCAATTCATTTGTCACGTTGAAAATTTATGATCTGCAGGGAAAAGAAGTTGCAAACATTATCAATGACAGAAGAGACGGCGGAAGCTATGAAATAGCTTTTAATGCAGGCGCTTATAATCTCAGCAGCGGAACTTATTTATACAGGCTCGAAGTTCAGAATAACACAAATAATTTCATCGAAACAAAAAAAATGTTACTAATCAAATAAACTCATCCGAAAACAAAATATGAAAAAAATATTATTACCAGTTTTATTTTTAATCTTCTTCTTTAAAGTTTCCAATTCTTTTTCACAGCTTCCCAATCAGAACATGTATCTTTTAAGAAATCTCAATCAGCATTTTTCTTCAGTCCTGTATTCCGCAGTATGGGGTTACCAGGCGCCAAACGGTCGTGAATACGCGATCCTGGGCTGTCCGGACGGAGCTGCATTCATTGATGTTACAGACACAACAAATATTCATGAAGTTGATTTCTTAAATGGATTAAATTCATCATGGAGAGAAATGAAAACTTATTCTCATTATGCATATATTGTTTCCGAAGCATCAGGCAGTCAGCTTCAGATAGTGGACCTGCAGTATTTACCTGATTCTATTCATCTTGTAAAAGTATGGGGATATGCCGGATACACCAAGACACACTCTATTTCACAGTCTGGACATTATCTTTATCTTAACGGGGGAAATGCTTCGACAAACGGAGGAACTGTAGCGATAGATGTTACTGATCCGGAGAATCCTGTAAAAATGGGAGCATGGACCACGCTGTATGTTCATGACTGCAGAGTAGTAGATGATACGATATATGCTGCAAATATAAATGACGGAAAAGTTTCCATTATAAACGCCGTGAATAAAAGTTCATTAACTTCCGTTACTTCATTTACAAATTTACCGGGGGCAGGTCCTCATAATACAGCACTGACTGCGAACAAGAAAAGATTATTTGTCACTGATGAGATCGGAACTGCGCCTCATCTTTTAAAAATCTGGAACATAGAAAGTCTGAGTAACATAACCTATATCACTAACTGGCAGCCGACCGGGATCACAACATCCATTGTTCACAATATAGAGATTTATGGAAATTATGCCGTCATAGCGCATTACACTGCCGGCGTCAGAGTTCTTGATATTTCAAATCCTGACAGCCCTGTTGAAGTCGCATGGTATGATACATATCCTTCAGATAATGCAACCAGCTATAACGGATGCTGGGGCGTATATATGTTTCCTTCCGGAAAAATAATTGCCTCAGACAGGCAAACAGGCTTGTATGTTTTGAAAAGCAATATCCAATTAACAGGCATAGCACATAATATTAACAATACTGTTCCGGATAATTTTTTATTGACTCAAAATTATCCGAACCCGTTTAATCCTGCTACAAAAATCAGTTACGAACTTCCGGCAGTAAATTTTATTTCATTAAAAGTATTTGATATTGCGGGAAATGAAATAGCAACTCTTGTTAATGAAAAACAAAATGCCGGAACGTATGAGATTAATTTTGACGCATCCAAATACGGGTTGTCAAGCGGGATATATTTTTATACACTGAAGACAGCGGATTTTAAAGAGACAAAGAAAATGATATTAGTAAAATAAATTCCTTTCAAATAATATATTAATAAAATATTTCCCAAAAAAAAATAAATCAACAAATAATATTCATGAAAAAATTAATAACTCTTTTGTTATTATCCATTACATTTATTAGTGGAAATGCATTTTCTCAGTTAGCGGATTACAATACTCACTTATTAAAACATCTTAATCCAAGACCAACATCAAACCAATATAAGTATTCAGCATGCTGGGGTTATACCGCACCTGACGGAAGGGAATATGCGATCATCGGCTCTCAGCCCGGGACTTCGTTTGTCGACATCACTGATTCTTCGAACATACATGAAGTCGGATTTCTGGTAGGCAATACATCCGAGTGGAGAGAAATGAAAGTTTATTCACACTATGCATATATAGTATCAGAAGCAAACGGCAGCGGGCTGCAGATAGTTGATCTTCAGTATTTACCTGATTCAATTCATTATGTGAAAAAATTTCTCGCTCCAAATCATTCAAGGACGCATAGTATTTCGCAGTCCGGTCCTTACCTTTATCTTAACGGAGCTAACAGCAGTTTTGTAGGTAACGGCGGAGTAGCAATTTTAGACCTTTCGGTTGATCCGGAAACACCTGTCCTTAGAGGTAAATGGACTTCGATATATGTCCATGACAGCAGAATATGGAATGATACTATCTGGGCTTCCAATATTTATACAGGTCAGACCTCAATAATTAATGCAACCAACAAGGATAACCTTACAACTGTAAGAACCTGGCAGTCATTTCCACAACAGACTATTTCCACTCACAACTGCGCAATTACCGGTGACAGAAAATATTTATTAACAACAAACGAAATAGATAATCCTGTCGGAACAATGTATATCTACAATATTCAGGACCTTAACAATATTACTTATGTAAGAGACTGGCATCCGACAAATCTTACGACTTCAATAGTTCATAATGTAGAGATTTATGGAAACTATGCTGTGATAGCTCATTACTCTGCCGGGATAAGAATCGTGGATATTTCAAACCCGGAGCTTCCTGTCGAGGTCGCATGGTACGATACTTACAAGAGAAATGACGTAACTGATTATGTCGGCTGCTGGGGTGTTTTTATGTTTCCTTCAGGAAAGATTATCGGCTCTGATACTGACTCGGGATTGTATGTTATAAAAACGAATTCGATTATTACAGGAACGGGCGGATACGTAAATGATGTCGTCCCTGTAAAATATAATCTTGAACAAAATTTTCCGAACCCATTTAATCCTTCTACTGATTTGAAATTTTCAATACCGAAAAATTCGAATGTAAAGCTTGATGTTTATAACATTGCAGGTCAGCAGATTGCGGAATTAGTAAATGACAGAAGAGACGCAGGAAATTATGATGTTAAGTTTGATGCAGGAAAGTATGGCCTCACAAGCGGAATGTATTTTTATACTCTCAGCACATCGGACGGATTTAAAAAAACCAAGAAGATGGTCCTTGTGAAATAAGGATATCAAAGAAAAATAATTATTAAGCTATTAAGCTATTAAGCTATTAATAAAAATCCATTCTGATAATTTTTAGTTTTCGGGATGGATTTTTTTTTATTTAATTTTTGCAAACTCAAAAACTTTATGGCTTAAATAAATTTAATTTCCCAGCTCCATTTGTTTGGCAATCAACTCATACGACTTCATTCGCTCCTTGTGATTTGAAGTTATCGTTACAATACTAATTTCATGAACTGCATATTTCTTTGAAAGCTCAATTAATTTTTTGCAAACGCTTTCGGCATCGCCTATGATCGCAGACTTCCTTCTGTATTCAATCAGCATTTTTTCTTCGAAAGAAAAATTATACTTAAGCGCGGTTTCTTCATCGGGAAAAGGAATATTGGCTCCTTTGAGAAAGGTCTGAGCCAACCAGTATTCAGAACTCCTGGCCATCCTTTGTGCATCAGAAATCGTTTCAGAGCAAATTATAAACAGAGCGAGATTCAGATACGGTTCGTTTAAAAATTTTGACGGCTTGAAATTCTGATAATATATCTGAAAACACTGAAGCATATGTTCGTCATTTATGAAACTGCCGAATGCATATCTCAACCCCTGCTTAGCCGCATAAAGCGCACTCTCAGGGCTTGTTCCGAGAATCCATATTTCCGGAAGCAGAATCCCTGATGGCGAAGCAATCACATTGTTATAAAATTTTTTTTCTGAAGAAGTAATCATGT
>JBBRTN010000043.1:0-9203 GCA_038244395.1 Ignavibacteria bacterium | reverse complement strand
TGTAATGCTTCAACTGGAAAAGGAATTTCAAAATATTTATTTTAGTAAACTTAAAATAAAAGGAGATTCCGAAAATGTCAGAAAGAAAGCACTTATCAGCTGAACAAAAGGTAATTATTCTTAGAGAACTTCTTGAGAACAATATACCGGTGAGCCAGCTTGCAGAGAAGTACAGTGTTCATCCAAATGATATCTATAACTGGAAGAAAAAACTTTTTGAATCAGCAGCAGATATATTTACAACTAAAACAAGTAAGAATACCTCAGTGGCAGAAAAGAGGATAGAGAAACTTGAAGAAAAGCTGAAAGATCGTCAGGAAGCAATTACTTATCTGGTTACAGAGAATATAGAATTAAAAAAAACATAAATGGGGAGGATTGAATGGAGTTTGGGTTGAACCAGACACCCGCGATGACGTTGTAAACTTTATTACCATAATTACCAAAAAAACTGAAATTAAAGTAGAGACTTTGCTGAAACTGATAGACATAAACTCAAGTAAATATTATTCCTGGTCCGACAGAGAAGGAATGCCGAATTTTCATAACGGGAATATCCCGAAGCAGAACTGGCTATTACCCTGGGAAAAAGATGCAATCATTGCTTATGCAAAGATTCACTTAGGAGAAGGCTATAGACGACTTACTTATATGATGATGGACGAAGATGTTGTTGCCGTAAGCCCTTCTTCCACATACAGAGTTCTAAAGTTTGCAGGACTTCTCAATAGATGGAATGAAACTAAAACTAACTCCAAAGGGACAGGATTTATTCAACCGGAAGCTCCAAACAAGCATTGGCATGTTGACATTAAATATGTTAATTTCAAAGGAACGTTTCTTTTTCTGATATCTGTCATTGACGGCTACAGCAGGTATAATGTTCATCATGAATTAAGAATGAACATGCAGGAGTTTGATGTTCAATTAACGATTCAAAAAGCTATTGAAAAATATCCGTCATATAATCCACGAATAATTTCAGATAACGGATCACAGTTCATCAGTAAAGATTTTGCACAGTATTTGAAGCTCGCAGGTTTGCAGCATATCAAGACATCCATTGCTTACCCTCAAGCTAATGGCAAGATCGAACGTTATCATAGAACAGCCGGAGAAGAATGTTTATCTAAGTCCTCATTCGTTAACATTGAAGATGCAAGAAATCAGATAGCAGCGTATGTAGAATTTTACAATACAAAAAGACTACATAGTTCATTAAATTACTTAACACCTGGAGATTATATGTTTGGTGGATTTGAAAAGAAATTAGAAGTTAGAGAAAACAAATTAACTGAAGCAAGAAGAAAAAGAATTGAATTCAGAAATGCAGTCTAAATTACACCATAAAAATATTTGTGAAATTCCTGTTTACGGTGAACCAATACACCGACTTTATTATTACAACGAATTGAGAATAATAAAGAACAGTCAGAAATTCTCGAAACCATTGGCGGAGTTTTGCAAGCTGTTACCACTCCAGCAACCACAGTAACAAGTTCGGATGGAACTACTTACCAAAACAATGACCAAAAAGAAAAAATAAATAGTGTCGTTCAGAAAACACGTCAGGATATTTTTAATACTAATTCTTGGTATGATGTATTCAGCAATACAGTTAACAATGGCATATTAAGAAAAAATACTTTATTCACAGGTGAGGGAGTTAATGGTTATGTTTATTTTGAAATTCCTTATCTTGAAAGTAAAGTATCAACGAAACATAAGAAACCAGAGTCTAACGTTGATGCAGATAGATACCCTGATAGTTACACTTATGAAGTAGATTACGATAAGTGCTTGTAAAACCTTAATGTTGTTACTCCAGAAGGTATAAAGACTATTCGCTTTCAACCAATTAAAGGTGAATAATTCTTTAATGAAAGCGTTAAAATTTTAAAAAGTTACAGCATGTTTCGAAAGATGTTAAATTTTTTATTGCAAAAACCAAAATCAATAATTGGGAAGATTGGATTGTATTTATTTTGGCTGATAATTTTATACATTTTGGTTGGTATTTTTTTTGTGGGGTTTGGAATTGTAGCTGCAATTATACAAAAATATTTTCACTAATAAGTCATACGCAACAGGGGAGCATGTTCCCATTCATGAAGAATTTTATATTGGCTTTTTAATAAAAAGCGGATTGTTAAACCCGCTTCAATATATCAAATTCGTTCACAAATCACTTCTAAGACACTTTCTAAGCAATATAAATCTTATCACTTAAATCATTTGTTACAATGTGAATATAATTCATTGTTGTTTGAATGGCTCTGTGTCCAGCAATCTCTTTGACATAGTTTTATATTAACTCCGGATTTAATTAGATTTATAATTTAGGTATGTCTTAAAACAATGGAAGTAATACTTTCCGGTAACTTACATTTTCTAAGTACCTTCTAATTTTTTGCTCACATAATCAATTTTCATTCTTGTTACGTATCTCAAGTTTTTTTAGTAAGACTGATTTTTCAAATTGTTTTTACTTATGTATATATTTATTTTCCAAATGAAGCTCATGTGGCGGAACTGGTAGACGCGCTGCATTCAGGGTGCAGTCTATGTATTTAGGTGAGGGTTCGAGTCCCTCCGTGAGCACAAAAAAAAATAAAGAGATGAAAATTGAAAAAGTTATGGAAATTAAAAACAATCGGGTCAAATGACCATACCGAAGACAATGAAGCTATAGATACTTTTATCCGGCAGATGCGGACTCTTAAGACCAATGTAGAATTGCCCGAACTGATATTAAGATTTCTTTACTTGCGGGGCATTACCGATTATCAGAAAGTATTAAAGTTCTTTCGTCCTTCCATTGAAAAGCTTTATAACCCATTTCTCCTCAAAGACTGTGACAAAGCTTCAGACAGAGTCATCACTGCAATTAATAATAATGAAAAAATAATGATCCTCGGGGACTATGATGTGGATGGTACCTGCGGGGTTTCTATGTTTTATCTTTTCCTGAAAAAATTATCCGTAGAATCCGAAATTTATATTCCTGACAGGATAGAAGAAGGTTACGGCATTTCAATCAAAGCAATTAATTTTGCTAAGGAAAAAAAGATTAGCCTGATTATTGCCATTGACTGCGGCATCACAGCCGTAGATAAAGTGGAATATGCAAAATCACTCGACATAGATTTTATAATATGTGACCATCACCAGCCGCCCGAAACGATTCCCGATGCACTTGCTGTAATGGATCCTCTGCGTGTGGATGATGACTATCCTTTTAAATATCTCTGCGGAACCGGCGTGGCGTTTAAGCTGGCACAGGCAGTTGCTGTTAGAATGGAGAAACCGGAATTGCCAAATTCTCTTATTGATCTTGTAGCAATTGCCACTGCTTCTGACATTGTTCCTCTCACTGACGAAAACAGGATTCTTGTTAAAGAAGGTCTTGAACTTATTAACAAAAATCCGCGGCTCTCATTAAGAGTGCTGATAGAATCAAGCGGATTGAAAATAGGAAACCTTACGACAAGTAACATAGTCTTTACACTCGCTCCGAGGATCAATGCAGTCGGAAGGCTGGGCGATGCCAAAAGAGCGGTCGAACTCCTTACATGCGAGGACAATGAAAAGATAAAAGAATTTGCATTCATTCTTAATGACGAAAATCAAAACAGGCGTGAGATAGACAAATCAATTACGGATGATGTATTTAAAATATTTGACGAGCCGATTAATATTGAAAATCAGAGTTCAATAGTAATTCATAATGAAGACTGGCATCCGGGAGTAATTGGCATCGTCGCTGCGCGTCTCGTGGAAAAATATAATTTGCCTTCGATAGTTCTTACTACTGTTAACGGCGTGGCTAAAGGAAGTGCCCGGAGCATAAGTACATTTAATATTTACGAAGCGCTTAAACAATGCGGGGACAAGCTGATACAGTTCGGCGGCCACTTTCATGCGGCCGGACTGGAGATCGAGATTCATAACATTGAGGGTTTTCGTAAGTCGTTTAATGATATAGCGTCAAGGGAAATTTCAGAAGAGCAGTTAATACCTGAGATTGAATATGATAAAGAAGTATGCTTCGAAGAAATCACGCCGAAAATTGTACATATACTCACATTCTTTGAGCCGTTTGGTCCGGAAAACATGACGCCGGTTTTCATTACAAAGGATGTCGAGGTAATCGGGGAAGTAAGACTGGCAAAGGCGAACACACATATTTTCAAAGTGAGAGATAATGAATCAAAGAAAATATTTGAAGCGGTATTTTTCAATTCGCTTGAATACGAAGATTCAATTAAGCAGGGAAACTTTATTGATATTTGTTATTCAATTGACAAGAGTTTTTGGAACGGCAAGGAATATACAAAACTGAGAATCCGGGATTTGAAATCGTCACCATAATTTTTTGTTGAAAATACATATAACTAATTTCTATTTCTAATATTTAATATTTAACAAATACTTAATACAAAAAAATGTCTGGACATTCAAAGTGGGCAACTATAAAAAGAAAGAAAGCTGCTACTGATTCTGCAAGAGGAAAAGTTTTTACCAAGATAATTAAAGAGATTACCGTAGCGGCAAGGGATGGCGGAGGAGACACGGACGGAAATCCCAGACTAAGGCTTGCAGTGCAGAGTGCCAAGAGTAATAACATGCCGCAGGAAAATATTACGAGGGCAATTAAAAAAGGAACAGGTGAACTTGAAGGAGTAAAATATGAAGAGCTGACATATGAAGGATATGCACCTAACGGAATTGCGATGATAATAGAAAGCGTGACGGATAATAAAAACAGGACTGTAGCCGAGCTAAGGCATATGATTTCCAAGAATAACGGAAACCTTGGTGAATCGGGCTCTGTCGCCTGGATGTTTGACAGGAAGGGTGTGATAAATGTCGAAAAGCCGGATGTCAAAGAGGATGATTTGATGGAAATAATTCTTGATGCCGGCGCCGAGGATTTAAAAAGCGACGGTGATTATTTTGAAGTGACTGCGCCTGTGGAAAATTTTGAAAAAGTCCGCAAGTCGATTGAGGATAAATCATATAAAATAGAAAGCGCTTCGCTTCAGTATATTGCAAAGGATTTAATCTTAGTCGAAGGAAAAAATGCCGAGGAAGTTATCCGGTGCATAGAGGCGATTGAAGAAAATGATGACGTACAGAATGTATACAGTAATGCAGATTTTCCTGATGAATAAAATTCCTCAAAATATTTTTTGCATTAAAATAAGATGAGAATAATCGGAATAGATCCCGGCACGTCCTTTACGGGTATAGGCATAGTAGAGCTCAGGAACGAAAACATTTGTTTTATTCATTATGACTGCATAAGTTTAAGTTCAAAAGAATCCTTACCCGCCAGATTAAAGAAAATTTATGATGAATGCCTTTTGTGCATAGAAAAATTCAGGCCTGACGAGTTTGCAATTGAGACTGCCTTTTACGGGAAGAACATACAGTCTACTATGAAGCTCGGGCAGGCAAGGGGCGTTGCAATAATTGCAGCACTGAATTCAAATCTGAAAATATCGGAATACTCACCTCGCGAAATAAAGAAATCGGTTACCGGCAGCGGTGCATCTTCAAAAGAGCAGGTTCAGTATATGGTGAAATCAATTTTATCTTTAAGAGAAAAAGTAATGAGTATTGATTCTTCGGATGCTCTTGCTGTTGCGCTTTGTCATTTTTACTGTTCGCAGAATATTTTTACAAACGGGCATTCCGGCGGAAAAAAAAGCTCATGGAAAATATTCGTTGAGCAGAATCCGGAAAGAATAATTAAATAATAAACAGAAATCTGTAATGATAGCTTCGCTCCGCGGGAAATTAATTTACAAAAATAATAATGAAATTATTCTGGATGTAAACTGAGTAGGTTATCAGATATTTGTTTCAAGAAGAGTCCACGAGAAATTCACAGAGCTTAACGCGGATTGCCGTATAATCACACACCTGGATGTAAAGGAAAATTCACTTCAGCTGTACGGGTTCATTGATGAAAAGGAAAAAGAAATTTATAAACTCCTTCTTTCTGTAAGCGGGATAGGACCTAAGATTGCACACACAATACTTACGCATTTGTCATTTGAGGAAATAATAAGCATTATCACTAACAGGCAAAGCCCAGCGGGAATAAAAATCCCGGGTATCGGAACGAAAAAGCTTGAACTCATATCAATGACTCTTAAAGATAAGATTTACAAAATGGATATGGAGTCCGGCTTCAGGCAGTCTGAGTCTGCTGAAATGAAGTCAAATGATTATAATAGATTCGAAGCCCTTAATGCTTTGATGAATCTCGGATACCAGAGAAATGAAGGTGAAAAGATACTGCGGGAAGTTTTAAAGCAAAATGAATCAGTAACTCTAACCACCGAAGAAATTATAAGAAAATCATTAGAATATATTTCAAAATAAATTTATGGACGAATTAGTTTTAGAAGAAATCTGGAGCAAGATAAGACTCCTGATGAAGTCTCACCCATGGCACGGAGTTCCGATAGGCAAAGATTACCCGAAGACAGTGACGACATATATTGAGATCGTTCCGACCGATACTGTAAAATATGAAATCGAAAAGCACAGCGGGTTTCTGAAAGTCGACAGGCCGCAGAAGTATTCAAATATATGTCCGACGCCGTACGGTTTTATACCTCAGACACTTTGCTCGGAAAATGTAGCGGAGCTGTGCATGAAAAAAACGGGACGTAAAAATATTAAAGGCGACAATGACCCGCTTGATATCTGCGTTGTCACAGAAAAGACACTGAATCACAGCAACATACTGCTGCAGGCAATTCCTATCGGAGGGCTGCGGCTCATAGATAATAATGAAGCAGATGATAAAATCATTGCAGTGATGAAGGATGATGCAATATTCAGTAAGTGGAAAGATATAGATGATTGTTCAGATTCTTTTGTGGAGAGATTGAAACATTATTTCCTGACGTACAAAGACGCGCCGGATTCCGAAGGGAAGAAATGTGAGATCGAAAGCGTTTACGGAATTGAAGAAGCATACCAGGTGATAGAGGCGAGCAACAGGGATTATCTGAAAAAATATTCCGACCTTAATAATCTTCTCAGCCGCGAAGAGATTTAATCATTCGGCTCCGTAGCGGAGAATTTTTACTTTCTCTTCGGTAATTAAAGCTGACCCGATCATTTCAGTGGTTTTAAAAATCTCTTTGAGCTCTTCTATTTTTGATTCCGTATCAACGATCTCAATAATAACCGGCAGGTCAGAGGAAATATCAAGAAGGTTCGAAGACCTGATTTTGCTGGCTTTTCCGTATCCTGTAATTCCGCGCATAACAGTAACTCCTGAATAATGATTTTCCCTAAGATACCGGACAAGGTATTGATATAGATTCTTTCCTTTGTACTTATCGCTTTCGCCGATAAAAATTCTGAGCAATATGGCGGTTGATTCTTTTTCCATAATTATTTGAATTATTTGGTTAAAAGTATTCCAAGCTCCCTTCCGAAATAGACAGCAAGCAGGCAGAGAAATATATTTAGAAAAATGTTTAATCCGAAATAAATGTATTCTGAAAGTTCTGCAAGGCGGAAAGATTCATATGCAAATGTTGACATCGTAGTGAATGCCCCGATAAAACCTATGGTAACAAAGTCTCTGAATTCAGGAGAAATATTTTTGCCCCCGAGAGTACTGTAGATAATAAATCCCAGCAGGAAACTTCCGGCTACATTAACAGTCAGCGTCCCGAGCGGGAAAGAAGTGAAATAATTATTTATAAATCTTGATATGAGAAATCTTAAAACTGCTCCTATGAATCCGCCGATGCCGATATAAAAAATCTGATTCAAAAGTTATTTTATTTTTAAACAAAATAATAATTTGAAAGCTATTGTAATAGTATAATCGCAGGTCAGCAGGTAATCCAATCTTAATCAATCTCGAAATTTTGTTAACAGCTGTCTGAAGTTTCGCTTTATTTCATCTCTTACTTCCCGGTATTCATTAAGTATTTCTTCATGCGTTCCTTTCGCATCGGCGGGATCGACAAAAGCGAGATGAATTCTTTTTCCTACTTTTCCAGAAAAGACTGGGCCTGTTACTTTAGCATTATCGCAAACGGTGATAACATAATCAAAGGAATCATTTGCAAATTTCCTTACGTCTTTTGGAAATTGTCCGGATACGTCTATACCATCTTCTTTCATTACAATCACTGTATTGGGATTTATTGATTCAGCGGGCTTTGTTCCTGCAGAAAAGACATCAATGTTTTTATCAAAACTTTTCAGAAAACCTTCAGCCATCTGGCTTCTGCAGGAATTGCCGGTACAGAGGATAAGTATTCTTTTACTCAATTAAAATTTTTAGATTATCTGAGTTAGTTATCATAACGACATTTGTCGTTATTTCAATAAGACCATTCTCATTGTTTGAGAAAAATCTTTTGTATTTAGTTTATAAAAATAAATCCCGCTCGACAAGTTGCTTCCATCAAACTCAGCATTATAGCTTCCTGCACTCTGCTTCTGATTTACTAAAGTTGCAACTTCATTTCCTAGTATGTCATAAACTTTAAGCGTAACAAAATTGAATTTTGATAATTGATAACTGATAACTGTATTTGGGTTGAAGGGATTAGGATAATTTTGAGATAAAGAAAATACACTCGGGACTGTATTACTAATCTGCTTGTCCGATGTGAGAAGCGTGTCTCCATAAACTATGCCATCTATGACGCATCCTCTTAGAATATACTCTTCACCTGTTCCAAGTTCGCATGAACTATAACCTGTAAAACCGATTCCTTCAACTAAGTAATAGTATGTACCTGAACTGATCGGAAAAGAACATTGCAATTGTCTTTTAGCACGGAGAGAATTAAATATATTAATATTTGAATCTATTCTTTCATACCAGCCAAAAGGGCGAATAGAATTCAGCCTCTGACAATTAAAATAAGTGTTTACATCTCCGGATAAACTATCCAGCAAAAACTCGCCGTTAGTTACAGAATCGTAGGCATAGACATTCATTGATGAAGAATCTATTCTTTGATATGTCCATGAAGGCGGTTCCTGACCGAATAATTCCCACCATCCGTCAAATTTATAATACCATTTGCCATTTTGTTTTTGAATGTAATCTGTAATTATAATCTTGTACTTGCTTAAAAGCTGATTAGTGTTACAATTAAACCACAGATCATATTTATTGTAAACATACGAATTACCAACTTTCAAAGGAT
>JBBRTN010000042.1:0-9302 GCA_038244395.1 Ignavibacteria bacterium | reverse complement strand
GTGCCGGGAATGGCAATCATTCTTATACTTAAAATCTCTGTTATGAAATTTTCCAGCGACATTGTCTGCTGATGAATTTTCTCAAGAAGGTTTCTCCTTCCGGAATTCCAGGTCTTCATTAAAATATAAATAATCGCGCCAATTGCTAAAGGAACCCATCCTCCCTCAAATATTTTCATGAGATTTGCGCTCCAGAAAGCCAGGTCAATAAACAGGAAGAATGATGTCACAATTATTGCAAGCGGAAGGCTCCATTTCCAGAGTTTTATCATTGCAATAAATAAAAGTATTGTGGTAATCACCATAGTGGTTGTGACTGCAATACCATATGCCGCAGCAAGGTTACTCGATGACCTGAATCCGAGAACAAGTGCAATAGTTGCAATAAATAATAACCAGTTCAACTGCGGAATATAAATCTGTCCTCTCTCTTCTTCCGATGTATGAAGGATTCTCATTCTTGGTAAATAGCCAAGCTGTAATGCCTGGAATGTAAGTGAGAATGCGCCCGAGATGACTGCCTGCGATGCTATTACAGTTGCAAACGTTGCCAGGATTACAAGAGGATACAAAGCCCAGTCGGGAGCGAGGTAATAAAAAGGATTTGAGATTGCTTCCTCATTATCGAGAATCAATGCACCCTGACCGAAGTAGTTTAGCAAAAGACATGGAAGCACAAAAGTAAACCATGCGAGTTTTATCGGCCGTCTGCCGAAGTGTCCCATATCGGCATAGAGAGCTTCTCCGCCGGTAACGACAAGAAATACGGACCCGAGAATTAAAAAACCATGAAACCCGTTTTCCATAAAAAATTCTCCGGCATAGTAAGGATTTATTGCCTTCAGGACTTGCGGGGTATGAATGATAGATCCAATTCCCAAAGCCGCAATAGTCAGAAACCATATTAATGTTACCGGTCCGAATATTTTTGCGACACCTGCAGTTCCTTTATGCTGTACTGCAAATAAAAAAGCGAGAATTATAATTGTCAGCGGGATAATATAAGGGTCAAAAAAAGGAGTCGCGACATTCAACCCTTCGACTGCACTCAATACTGAAATAGCCGGAGTAATAATACCGTCGCCGTAAAGAAGAGAGGCTCCGAAAAGTCCCAGTGAAAGGATCACGATGTACTTCCAACCGTTCTTTCTATTTGCAGGACGCACGAGAGCCATTAATGCGAGTATGCCTCCTTCGCCGTCATTGTCTGCTCTCATTACAAGCAAAAGATATTTTATCGATATAATAATAATCAGCGACCAGAATATAAGAGACAATACACCGAGAACGTTGTCATCCGAAGGCAGGACAGCATTGTGTCCGTAGAAACATTCTTTTAATGCATAGAGCGGACTGGTTCCTATATCACCATAGACGATACCGAGAGCACTAATGGAAAGGAGGAGCAGCTTTTTATGTTTCGATTTAATCTGTTGATGGGGATCGTCCGTTTTTTGAGATGAACTATCTTTGTATTTTTTTTTCAGGTCAGGTCCTTCCTCAGAGCCATTGTCCGGACTATCATTTGAAGAATCTGCATGAGGTATATCTTCCGTATTCAAATTAATTTTTTCAAAATTACCGGTTCAGAAAATCAAGGTAAGAAGATCATTGTTAATTTTTTAATTATTCTTTTCATTCAAAAATAATTTATTAATTCTTTAATTACAATTTATGATTTTTACTGTAAATTCCAATTATTACCGGGCTTTTTAAATGAATTTAGTACAAGATTATTCTCAGAGGTTCGGTTACAGTTTCATTTTCAAAAACCAGTTTTCCGATTTCACATTTACTGCACTTTCCATGAGTGCAATAAAAGTTATGAAGATGAATTAATCCCTGCTCATCGGAAAAAGTGTTTACTTTTACATCAAGTTGTTTTTCCATAACCCTTATTACTTCATTAGAGCCGCTTTTTTGCTTTGTCGTTTGATAAAAATAATTAATCCTGTTATTAAGATTTCCCATCTCAAACTTTATTGAATAAAAATAGGCTAACGGTAAAATAACATTTGAAATAACCGCTGTTATTCTTTCCTTTCCAATCGGTGTATTCCTGCTTTTACTTTCTTTTCCAAAGTCATAATGGTTTTTCCAGTAATCAGATACATCAATTTTATAAAAAAGATTTTCCAGGTCAATGTTTATATTTTCACTTTTTTCAAAAATGCCGATGATATTCTTGAAAAGATTTTTATTTAATATTTCATACATCAGTCCGGCTGCATACGCAAGGCGAAGAGTTGGAAAGTTAGGCGGTCTCAGACGGAAGAAATTCCATTCTGACTTATTCATTATTTCTTTTTTGAACCTGAGTCTTAACTTATCCCAGCTGTCTTTTATTGCCGAAATATATTGGTTTCTGAACTTCAAATCATTCAGAAAACCGGATTGACCGAATATCAGAGAATCAATTTCATCCCGGTTTAAATTCATTTTCCTGATTTCCGAAACCTCGATTTTTTCGGCGAGCTTGAGGAACTGTTCCTTATTTTTTGAATATCCCAGAGCTTCACAAATAAATTCAAACAGAACCTGATCCCAGTAAATTTTTTCGATGCCGGTTTCAGAAATTTCCGTCAGGCGGTCTTGTATCCGGCTGTATTTATAATTTAGTCTTTCAATTCCGAGCTTTTTAATCCAATCTGTTTTTTCGCTTTGAGCGGCTATTTTATTCTGAGGATAGCAGGGGAGTTTAAAATTTACTGTAGGATTATTAATAACTTCTTTCCAGATTTCATGAACGGAGCGCGACAAAAATTCCGAGAGTATCAAAGTCGGAATACTCCGCGCTTTTTTTACAACCGGATTATTAAATAATTCTCCCGGATCATTTGCATAAAAGACAACATGTAGAATCAGATCATTGTATTTATTATCTCTTTTGTGTTTATGAAGATACCAGTCTTTTAATGACCTGTGAATCTCAACACTGCCTTTATATAAAATGCCGGCGATTTTTATTTTTGCATTTTTATAATCCGGTCCTGCATCATAGTTTGGGATGCCAAAATCAATTACCTCCACGGAATGACCGTCAGTGGTTTTCAGATCAGAATAATTGGATTTATCCTCCCATATTCTGCTGATAAAGTTTTCGCTGAGGTTAAGTTTTATCATTAAAATTTTGATTGGATTTGATTACATTGCAGTCAAATTTAAATTATAAATTAAACCCAACTAAATATAATATGCGAAATCTAAATTTAAAATTCTTTACTATATTGATGTTTTCAGTCATGCTCATCGGGTGTTCCGAAAATAAAAAAACTGAAGATCAGTATATGACAGCTGCCAAGGCGTCTCTTGATGATAAGAAATATGACGAATCAATAGCGACTTACCGTGAGCTGATAAAGAATTATCCGAAATCCGATAAAGCTATTTTTGCTTATAACCAGATTGCGGGAATACAGATAGAGAACTTAAAAAATCCCCAGGAAGGAATTAAGACTTACCAGGAGCTTGCGGAAAAATTTCCTTCAACGAAAGAGGCAAAGCAGGCGCTTTTCATGGTTGCGTTTATGTATGATGAAAACCTGAAGGACAAAGACAATGCAGTAAAATCTTATAAAATATTTCTTGAAAAATATCCGACGGATACCGACCCTAATGACAAGATGAGTGAGTCTGCCAGGACAATGCTTGAAGTTCTTCAGTCGGGAAAATCAATAGAGGAAATCATTCAGCAAAACATTCAGAAGATGAGCAACCAGCCTAAACCTGACAGTGTTAACATGGATGTCAAAGATGGTCCGAGCGGTCAGTCTTCAAATGGTCAGGACAATAATACAGGCGAGACAAAAATTGATCCGACTAAACCTAATCCAAATGTTAATTCAAAACCAACTCAGTTAAATAAAAAAACACCGGAAACAAAAAGTTCAACTGATCCGGCAAAGCAATAATTTTTATCTGTAAAAAATTAAATTGCAGGAAACAACCGACTACAAAAAATATTTAAGCCCTTCCCTTGTCGCGAGACTTTCGAATATGGAATTGAAAGCCCGTATGGTAGTGGAAGGGTTTATTGCAGGACTTCATAAATCCCCTTATCACGGCTTCAGTGTTGAATTTGCCGAGCATCGCCAGTATATGCCCGGAGATGATTTAAAGCATCTTGACTGGAAAATACTGGGAAAGACAGACAAATATTTTATAAAAAGATTTGAAGAAGAGACTAATTTAAAGTCCTACCTTCTGCTTGACATCAGCAGGTCAATGGATTTCAAATCTGAACAGCTAAGCGGATTAAATTCACAGAGGAAAAATTTCTTCAAAAGAATTATCTCGAAACCTGCTTCCGTCAATTCACTCCCGTATGATTCGATTACAAAACTCGAGTATGCATCGCATCTTGCTGCATCGCTTGCATATCTAATGCTTTTGCAGAGAGACGCAATTTCCCTGGCAACATACGATACAAAAATCCGCTCGTATATTCCTCCTCATTCGACCAAGGCAAATCTCCGGTTAATCCTGAAGGAACTGTCTAAAGTAAATTCACTTCATGAAACGGGAACGGCAAAATGTCTTAATGAAATTGCTGACAAGATAAAAAGAAGAGGGCTTGTAATAGTATTCAGTGATTTATTCGATGAACAAAAAGATGTGATGAATGCATTGAAGCATTTCAGATATAATAAAAACGAAGTAATACTATTTCAAATACTCGATCCTGTTGAATTAACTTTTCTGGAAGGGAATGCGATTACTCTGAAGGACATGGAAACAAATGAAGAAATGTATTCGCAGCCGTTTGCAATGCAGAAAGCATATCAGGAAACTATAAAAGAATTCATAGATAATTATAAAACCGAATGCAGAAAGAATAACATAGACTACGTTACTCTTTCTACTTCGACTCCTTTTGATTCAGCGCTTCTCAGCTATCTTAATAAAAGAAAAAAACTGATGTAATTTTTTTTAATTCTTGTTACTTAGTTTATTTTTGTTATCCCATATCGGCGTTACCAGCTGATAATCACCGAAACCTGATTCATCCACGAAAATAAATTCTTTATTATCCGAATAAAAATCCCAAATCTCATAAGGTTTCGAGTCTTCATTATAAGGATGTCTTTCAATGTTATTCGGCTCACCATAAATTATATAAACCATTCCCATATCAGTTTTCCATCCGTCTATGTAGTGAGTGTATCTTTGATTTGCAATTGCAACTCTTTTATAATATTCAATCATCAGTTCGTTCTTATTGGAATTCGGGGACGGATCTTTGCTCCTCCAGAATTCAATGAAATTTTTCTCCTTTAATTCGTCTGTCGATGCGTCTTTGATTTTATCCAGCTCGTCAGTTGTTGCAATATAAAGAAGCTGGTCTATGAGTAAACTCAGATCCTTCATATTAACAGGAATTCCGCTAAGCTTATTTGAAAATTCCTTGTCTGCAAGAAGCTGACCGCTTGAGTTATCCTTAATTTGAAGTTTGTAATTACCGAACACGAGATTTGCAGTAGGTATCTTTTCAAAGAATTTATTTATTCCGGGTGTGAGAGTGTAAGTATAATTTCCTTTTTCCAAAGTTTTATCCTTGCTGTCAGTTATGTTGTAAGTATAGTTATTTATGACATCTTCATTCCTTGTATTATAAACTTCGAAGAAAAGAAAAATTTCCTTCAGGTTATCAATATTCTTGTCAATTAAAGGTGTGATTATCTTCTTGCCGTTCTCTACTTTGAAATTACTGACAAGCATTATATCGCTGAATGATACGTCCTTCTGTGCGAAATCACTTATTGAAACCTGTTGTCTTTTTGTTTTCTCAATTTTTGTGTTGATATCACTAAGAGTTACTTCAAGAGAGTATTTCCCGGGATTCAGGTAATATTCTTTTACAATATATTTTGCCGACTCATCGAGTTTTTTCTGATCAGCTTTTGAGGTAGTTACATAATCGCTTATTGATTCATTGGTTACGACTTCATTTGCATCGTTGGTAATTTTTATTGTATAATTTACACTGGCGTCATACATCTTGGTATTGTTATTTTTCTTGAACTGAAGATTTTCCAGCGGTATTTCGATATAAACGTCCAGCCGGGCTTTCTTCTGGTCTTTGCTGTAAAAGACCATCGGATCGGTAAAGAAAAGATCTTTATCATTTCCTTTCATTGTCTTGTCCTTTAGCTGGGCTCCGGCTTCGTTGACCGTTAACAGAACTAAAGTTAAGATAAGGCAAAAAATTAATTTTGCTTGCTTTTGACAGGACGAAAGAATTAAATTAGAATAACTTGTAAATAAGTTTTTCATAATAAACCTCTTTATTTAAAATTAAAATTAAAATTTACTTTCAAAAGTTAATTAAATATTATTTGAAATAATTTCACCGAAAAGATCAAACTCTTCGGCATCAAATATTTTTACATTATAAAACTCACCGGCAGTAAGATCGTTATTACTGATGTAAATCTCCTGATCAATTTCCGGCGCGTCCTTGTAGCTTCTTCCGATATAGTAATCTGTTTCTTTTCTGTCGACCAATACTTTCATGACCTTACCAATAGTTTGCTTATTTTTCAAAATGGAAATCTCACGTTGTATATCCAAAATTTTTCTCTGTCTGTCTGATTTCTCCTTCTGAGGAATTCTGTCCGGGATACCTGAGGCAAAGGTTCCGTCTTCGTGTGAATAAGTAAAAACTCCGAGCCGGTCAAATTTAAACTCCTTAACAAAGTCTGATAACTCTTCAAAATCTTTTTCCGTTTCATCAGGATACCCGACTATCAGCGTTGTTCTGATTGCAATTCCGGGAATCTCATTTCGTAATTTTTCAAGCAGATTCACTAAAGTCTTTTTCGTAATCCCTCTCCTCATGGATTTTAAAACATTATCGGTCACATGCTGTATGGGAATGTCTATATACTTGCAGATGTTTCCTGTGTTTCGCATTGTATCAATAACATCAACGGGAAATCGTGAAGGGTAAGCATACATTAATCTGATCCATTCAATTCCCTTAATCTTTGACAACTCTGAAAGAACCAGTGACAGATTTCTCTTTTTACTTAAATCAAATCCCCAATAAGTAGTATCCTGACCAATTACAACTAACTCTTTCACTCCTTTTGATGCAAGCTTTTGCGCTTCCATAAGTATTTCCTGAAGAGGTTTTGATTTATGTCCTCCTCTCATTATTGGAATTGCACAGAATGAACAGGGATTATCGCAGCCTTCGCTGATTTTCAGATACGCGAAATGCGAAGGCGTTGTTAGACTTCTTTCGCCAATTAAATTTTTCTTATAATCAACCCCAAGCTCATTGAGTATGCTGAAAATTGTTTGAGGCTTGTCAGTGGCTCCGAAATATTTATCTACTTCGGGAATATCTTTTTCGAGTTCGGTCTTATACCTGTCTGATAAGCAGCCGGCTACATAAACATTCTTTAACTTTCCTCTTGATTTCAAATCGACTGCACGCATTATCGTGTCAATGGATTCCTGTTTGGCGGACTCAATGAAACCGCAGGTATTAATGATTACATTTTCGGCTTTACTTTCATCGTCTACTATTTCTATGTCATTGGATTTAAGCTGTGCGAGAATGAATTCCGAATCTACAAGATTCTTGGAGCATCCGAGCGTGATAAGTTTTATTCTATCTTTCTTGACTTTCATACTTAACCTTCATAAATATTAAAACCCTCCAATCCCGGTTCTAAGAAGGGACTTAAAGGGTTGGTTTTTGTTTACAGAAATCTAATTGAAATATAGTAAAGAAAAAATATAATTAAATTGCCGAAAGCTGAAACCGGATTGTTTCAATTTTATCAATTATCATCTATCATCCTAGAATCCTATCGCTTTTTCTGACAATTTATTTCTGAATATTAAGAAATCTATTCTACCACCTCTACTTCACATTCATCTATCGAATTGAGAAAATATTTCCCATAAGTCTTTGTAATGATCCTGTTATCAAGTATTGCAATAATGCCTTTATCTGTTTTATGACGGATAAGTCTTCCAATGCCCTGTCTGAATTTTAAAATAGCTTCGGGTAATGAGAACTCAATAAAACTATTGCCGCCGTTTTTTTCAATGAATTCCATTTTAGCCTGAACTACGGGATGTGTAGGAACCTGGAAAGGCAGTCGCGTAATTATCAGATTGCTCAACGCTTCTCCCGGTACGTCAACTCCCATCCAGAAGCTGTCAAGACCGAACAATACAGAATTTATATCACTCTGAAAATGCTTTAGCAGTATGCTCCTTGAGATTCCCGCTCCCTGAGTAAGTAATTCAATTTCATCCGAAGCCAGTGTTTCCTTCATGTCTTTCGCAATGTTTCTAAGCAGGTAAGAATTGGTGAAGAGCACGAGAGCCTTGCCGTTTGTAATTTTTATAAAATAATGGATCCATTCCCGCAGGCTTTCTTCATAAAAAGAATTATGTTCTTTAGAAGGGGATGGAATATTTTTTGGAATGTAAATCTTAACCTGCCTGTAAAAATCAAAAGGCGAGTCAAGTTTCAGGACTTCAGCATTTTCTGCACCGAGACGTTTCCTGAAATAATCGAAGTTGTTATTGATCGTTAATGTAGCGCTTGTGAACACAGTGGAATTACCGGTTCTGAATATATTTCTTCTAAAATATTCGGAAATATCTATCGGCGATGAACAAACGCTGATATTGGATTCAGGCCGTTGTGACGACAATTCAACCCAGTACACATAATCACTTTGCTTTTCATTATTCTTCTGATTAAGAAATTCATCGAGCGTGTAATTGAATTCTCTGAATCTCAATATAAATTCATTCAGTTCATTCTCCTGGTCCTCGCTTTTACACAAACCTCTCAATGACGTAAGATTCTTCAGAAGATTATCAAGCTCTTCTTTTAAAATGTTATTCTCAATATTTTTATCAAAAACCCTTGATGTAAGGCTCTCGGGCTTTCCGCTTTTCAATGCAAATAAATTTTCCCTGAGCCGGTGAAAAAATAATCCATTAAGGTCGATAAGATTCTGAATTATCATCTGAATATGAAGAGAGGGAAGTGTCAGAAGAAAGCCCTTCTTTTTCTGATGATTATATAATTTCAGCAGATGATATTTCAGCATTTCCCTTGAAAGCCTCGGCGCCACATGTTCAGTTGCTACCTGCTCAACAGTATGAGCTTCATCGAAGATCACAAAATCATCACGGTAAAGATAACCGGCTTTGTCGTCGGATATTCCATCAAATAATGTAAAGAACAAATGATGATTAACAATAATCAGATCCGAATCAGCGAGTTCTTTTTTTGCTCTTTGAAAAAAGCATTTGGTATCCTCGCTGCC
>JBBRTN010000041.1:0-9304 GCA_038244395.1 Ignavibacteria bacterium | reverse complement strand
TTCAAATTCAAATTCAAATTTAAAAAGGATAGAAATAATGGAAGCAAAGAGCTCTATGCTTAAAACTGACAGGATGAATAAGACAGACAAGATTTACAATTCAGTTCCGGAAAAATTAATTCTTCCTGATACTCAAAATCAGGTAGACTCACGTCAGATACCGATAGATAAAGTAGGAGTAAAAAATTTGAAATACCCGATTGTCGTAAAGGACAGGGATAATGAGCTGCAGCATACGATTGCAACAATTGCAATGACTGTTGATCTTCCAAAGGAATTTAAAGGAACTCACATGAGCAGGTTCGTTGAAATTTTACAATGCAAGGACAGGGAGATTCATGTTGATTCGATTGACACTATTCTTATGGAAATGCAGAAAAGACTTAAGGCAAACGCATCTCACATTGAAATTGAATTCCCTTACTTTAAAGAAAAGACAGCGCCCGTAAGCGGGAAGCCGTCGTTAATTGACTATTCGGCAAAATTTCATGCTGTGAGAAATAATGACAAAAAAGATTTTGTGCTTACTGTGAAAGTGCCTGTGACCACTCTTTGTCCGTGCTCCAAGAATATTTCACAATACGGCGCGCATAATCAGCGGGGAGAAGTTACTGTATCAGTCAGATTTAAAGACACAGTATGGATAGAAGACCTTATAAGTATTGTTGAAAGCAGTGCGAGCTCAGATCTTTATACACTTTTAAAAAGAGAAGATGAAAAATTTGTAACCGAGCGTGCCTATGAGAATCCTGTCTTTGTTGAAGATCTTGTAAGAAATGTTGTGATGAAGCTCAAAGAAAATAAGAACATAATTTGGTACAGTGTGGAGGCGGAAAATTTTGAGAGCATACATAATCATAATGCTTATGCATATATCGAATCACACAATGTATTTACAAACGGACATTCGGAAGATTACATCATAAGCAGGTATTAGCAAAATGGATATGCTTTTGAATTTTGTCTTTGTATAAAAAATCAAAATGAGTATATTTTATAAACTAACAATAATACAGGAGTAAAAAACGTGAAAATTAACAAATATTCAGCCATTTTGATGGCTATATTTATTGTAATTCCTTTTATGGGATTTAATTCGGTAAGTAATGCGGACAAGAAGACAGACAAGCAGGCAGACAAGAAAGACGCGCCCGCAATTTATGCATCTCCAAATAAAAAGTCCTACAGTCCGGGTGAATCGGGAGTTTTGACATTGACCTTTAAGACCGGTTCAAAACTGAAAATACCTAAAGACCCTGAAGTAACTGTAAGCCTTACATCGGATGATGTTGAAGGACAGGGATTACAGGATTATTCCGGCAGTGATGGAGATTATATTACCAACTCGAAAGTAAAATATAACTTTACTGTTCCCGGCGGTGCGGTAAGCGGCTCGACGCTGACAATTTCCGGAAACGTAAAATTCGGATACTGCTCTTCAGTAGATGGTGTGTGCAAATTAGGGAATCAAACATTCTCAGCAAAGATAAAGGTTAAATAAAATTAAGAGACTTCCGCAGATGAATTATAAATTGAAATCAGCTTAAGCATTCATAAAAATAAAAATGTTCAGCAGGATTTAATGAATGATGCGTATTATTTTTTCTCGGATGTTCATCTTGGGCTTGAATCTGCTGAAAAGGAAAAATTAAAGGAATCAAAAGTCATTGAGTTTCTTACCGAAGCCGGTAAAGATGCAAAGGAAATTTTTATAGTCGGGGATTTATTCGACTGCTGGATAGAATATAAGCAGGTTGTGCCGAAGGGCTATTTCAGGCTCTTCACGAAGATTTCGGAGATTACGGAAAAAGGCATAAAGATAAACTACATAGCGGGCAACCACGATTTTTGGAAAGGAAATTTTTTTAAAGATGAATTTGGGATAGAGATCTGTCACACGCATATCGAAAGGGAAATTAGCGGGAAGAAGTTTTTCATTCATCACGGGGATGGATTTGCTCATAATGATACAGGCTACAGAATTTTAAAAAAAGTGTTAAGGAACAATCTTAGTCAGAGATTATATTCTATGATTCACCCTGACATTGGGATATGGCTTGCAAAAGGAACATCCGAAACCTCCAGAAATCATACCAATGAAAAAAATTACTCCGAAAAGGACGGAATGCGGGATTATGCATTTAAAAAAATTATCGAAGGATATGATTATGTAATAATGGGACACAGGCATTTTCCACAGGTAACAAATTTTGAAAAGGGATATTATATAAATCTCGGTGACTGGATAGATTATTTTACTTATGGAGTCTTTAAAGACAATAATTTTGAACTAAGAACATTTTACGATTCAAAAAAAAGCAAGACTGCAATTGGATTTTAAAAATTAAATTTGGATAAAAACAATAAATATAACGACGAGGAATTAGATAAATATTTTTCGGATAAGGATTACAGGAAAAAGAAACTAAAGAAAAAAAATACGGCAAACAATTTCTTAGCAGTTTTAATCTTCATTTTACTTGCTGCCATTATTGCTGCAGGTGCCTATCTTATTTATCTTTCACAGGATCTTCCATCGCTTGCCGAACTGGAAAATCCAAAACTTGAGGAAGCTACCAAAATTTATTCTTCAGACGGGGAATTGATTGATAAATTCTTTCTCAAAAACAGAACCAAGGTTACGCTTGATAATATTCCGAAAGACATGATACAGGCTTTGATAGCTACTGAAGACAGAAAATTTTACGACCACTGGGGTGTAGATATTGACAGGATATTCAAGGCAATATTTAAAAATGTTGTTCGCGGAAGCCTGACAAAAGAAGGAGCATCGACCATTACACAGCAGCTTGCACGAAATTTATATAAAAATATCGGCAATGAAATTTCTCTTAACCGGAAGCTGCGTGAAGCCATGACAGCGGTTCAGATCGAGAGGACTTATACCAAGGAAGAGATTCTCGCCTATTATCTTAACACAGTTTATTTTGGAAAGGGAGCTTACGGAGTCGAAGCTGCTGCCCAGACTTATTTTGACAAAAGCGCCAAGGAGCTCAGTCTTGACGAGTGTGCAATTCTTGTAGGCGTTTTAAAATCACCGACAAATTACGATCCCGTAGATTATCCGGATGCCGCTCTGAAGAGAAGGAATCTCGTGCTTAACGAAATGTACGAAGCGGATTTCATTACAAAGGAGAATCTTGATATTTCGATGAGTGATCCAATAAAAGTGAATCTCAAAAAAGACTATGCAAGTTTCAATTCACCTGCGCCACAGTTCACAGAATATGTAAGACAGCTTCTTGAAAAGGGAGCGGAGAAATACGGCTACGATATTTACCGCGATGGATTGAAGGTTTATACTTCACTCGATTCGAGATTTCAGAAGCATGCTTTGGATGCTGTGAATGCACAGATGGTACCCTTTCAGAAAGCCTTTAACGGATACTGGAATTGGAATCTGAACAAAGATGTATTGAATGATGCAATTGATAAAAATATTATATACTCCGAAAATTATAAAAAGGCAAAGACTGAAGATGAGAGAAAAAAGATTTATGATAAATTAAAAAATAGCAAGGCTTTTGTAGATTCTGTAAAACAATTAACTACTACAGTACAGGTTGGTTTTGTAGTTATGAATCCTAAGACGGGCGAGATAAAGGCAATGGTGGGAGCAAATCCAAGCACAACTTTTAAGTATGGATTGAACCACGTTCCACAGATAAAACGTCAGCCGGGTTCTTCCTTTAAACCGTTTGTCTATACGACTGCTTTACTGAACGGCTATTCACCGGGCTATATGATTTCAAATGATCCCATAAATATTAACATCGGCGGAAATGTATGGTCTCCGAAGGGAGGCGGTACGGGTGGCAGTATGACCATGAGAAACGGTATCGCAAACTCGGTGAATGTAATTGCTGTCAGAACTGCGATGGAAATTGCGCCGATAAATCAGGTGATTGACGTTGCTCACAAGATGGGAATAAACTCAGAGCTGCCGAATGTAATTTCACTCGCACTCGGTGTCGGTGAAGTTTCTCCGCTCGAGATGACCAATGCTTATGGTACTCTGGCAAATGAAGGAATCTGGGTTGAGCCGATTGCAATATTAAAAATTGAAGACAGGAACGGAAAAATTATAGATGAATTTCATCCCGAAACAAGGGAAGTGTTAAGTGAAGATGTAGCGTATGTAATGAGCGATATGATGGAAGATGTTATTGATTACGGAACGGCTTCGAGTATAAGGCAGTTCTTTCACAGGCCTGCCGCGGGGAAAACAGGAACGACGCAGAATTACGGAGATGCATGGTTTGTAGGATTTACTCCCCAGTTTGTTGCAGGAGTATGGCTGGGTTTTGACGATGCAAGAATTAAATTCGGAGGCGGATACGGACAAGGCGGAAGAGCTGCGGCTCCGATATGGGGAAGATTCATGGAAGGACTTTATTCCGATGACGACTTTAACTTTCCGGTTGCATATTTTTTAATGCCTGACGGAGTTGAGGAAACAAGTGTTTGTACTGTCAGTGGTTTAAAAAGCAACGGGTCCTGCCCGACGACACAGGATTTAATTATAAAAAAATATAATCAGAAAAAATGCGGGATCATACATTACCGTGCTCCGGCAGAGACTTCAGTCGAGACTAAGGATCCCCCGGCAGGAAGCGTCGGATATTAAATTTTTTTTAATAAAACATTTAGTAACTAAAAAATAATACAGGAAAGGACAGATTAATTTGCTGCAAAGAACACTCTGCATAATAAAACCGGATGCTGTAAAGAAAAATGTACAGGGAAGCATTATTCAAAAAATTTCAGACAGCGGATTTAAAATACTGGGAATGAAGATGCTGAAGCTTACAGAATCAATGGGTAAAAAGTTTTATGAAGTGCATAAGGAAAGACCGTTTTACAACGAGCTTGTTTCATTTATGATATCCGGGAATGTGGTGGCAATTGCTCTTGAAAAGGAAAACGCTGTACAGGATTACAGAACGCTGATAGGCGCGACTGACCCTGCCGAAGCAGCCGAAGGAACTATCAGAAAAATGTTTGCGGATTCAAAGTCGGAAAATGCTGTTCACGGTTCTGACTCTGAAGAAAACGGTAAAGCAGAAGTTGCTTTTTTCTTTGCTGAATGTGATCTGGGATGATCACTGCTGTATATACAAGAACCCTGATTATCACCGGTGAAAATAATTATAAGAAAGTAAATATTATAATTCAAATAAAAAAATTCAAAACTCATTCAATAACTCCTAAACAAAAAGAAATGAAACAAAAGATTAAAGTTTCAAATTATTTTCTTTTGTTATTTTTAATGTCTTCAGTATTTTTTTCATTTACGAATACAGGCAGCGACAATAAAAATACGACAAAGCAAAATAGTTATTTCAGGCTTGCGGATGGTCTTACCGCGATTGATTACATTCCAAATACTGTTATCTTTAAACTTAAAGAAAACAACAGAAGCAAGGCGAGTCTTAACGTCATTGATAATGCTTCGATCAATTCGGCTCTAAATAATTTAAGCGTTGTGCTGGTCAACAAGATGTTTCCAGATGCAGTAAAGCCTGTCGCCGACTATTCGTCAGACGGAGAAAAAATGGCTGATCTTTCGCTTATCTACATTGTCGAGTATAATAACACATCCAAATCAATTGAAGATGCTGTTAATGAAATTTACAGCACCGGTGAAGTGGAATATGCACAGCCGAAATATATACAGAAGTTTGCCTTCACTCCAAATGATCCTTCGCTTGGGTCACAGTATTACATTAATAAAATCCAAGCGCCTGCAGGCTGGGACATTCAGAAGGGAGATACAAATGTTGTGATAGGCATAGTTGATTCCGGAACAGACTGGGATCATCCTGATCTTGCTGCGAACATTAAAATAAATTATGCAGACCCGATAAACGGAGTGGATGATGACGGCGACGGGTACATTGATAATTACAGGGGATGGGATTTAGCCGGAGCTGATTATATGAATATTGTAGGAGACAACGATCCTATGATAATGGGCGCGAATAATAATCACGGCTCTCATGTGAGCGGTGACGCATGCGCAGTTACAAATAATTCAATCGGAGTTGCAGGCACAGGATTTAATTGTAAGATTTTAGCTGTTAAGTGCTCCGCTGATAATGATACAAGAGGTCCGGGAGGAGAAGGCTACATACTTACAGGATACGAAGGAATAAAATATGCAGCTGACAGAGGATGCGCAGTAATCAATTGCTCGTGGGGCGGAGCAGGCGGCGGTCTCTTTGAGCAGGATATAATTACTTACGCTACTATAAACAAAAATTCTCTGGTCGTATGTGCGGCAGGAAATGATGCTAGCGCTTTGAGTTTTTATCCTTCAAGTTATAAATATGTAATAGGTGTTGCATCTACAACTTCTTCAGACACTAAATCATCTTTTTCAAATTACGGAAACCATATAGACGTTTGTGCTCCGGGCTCAAGCATATACAGCACACTTTATAATAATACATATGCGACTTTTGACGGGACATCAATGGCTTCACCGATCTGCGCAGGAACCTGTGCAATCGTTAAGTCACAATTCCCATCATACAATGCTCTTCAGGTCGGGGAAAAAGTAAGAGTTACCTGCGACAATATTGACTCTCAGAATCCTTCGTATATTGGAAAACTCGGCAAGGGAAGAATTAATATGTTCAGAGCTTTAACAGTAAATTCACCTGCAGTAAGATTGAATTCATTTATTGTTACCGACGGGAACAACAATGTCCCGCAGCCAAACGATACCATGAGAATTGAAGGAACATTCAAGAATTATCTTGAACCAACTTCAAATGCATCTGTAACAGTAACAACTGCTTCTACTGCCGTTACCATTCTGAACGGTAACGCGACATTGGGCGCAATTCCAACGCTCGGATCTGTATCAAACTCGGCAAACCCTTTCGTAGTAAAGGTTAACTCCAATGCAGCGGCAAATACCGTTGTTGATTTTAAGGTTAACTATACCGATGGTTCATATACTGATTTTGAATACTTTTCAGTTGTTGTAAATCCAAGTTATTTCAGTATGAACGGAAATAACATTATCACGACAATTAACAGCCGCGGTAATTTTGGTTACAATGATTATTCTTCAAACGTACAAGGTGATGGATTTAAATTCAAAAACTCCGCGACTTTATTATTTGAAGGGGGTCTTGTCTGCGCAGTTTCAAATACAAAAGTTTCTGATTGTGTCAGAGGCACGGACCAGGCTGTAGAGAGTAATGATTTTACTAATATCATTCCTTTCCAGATAACGCAGCCCGGGGTTATTTCAAGCCAGGACGGGAACGCGAAATATAATGATGACGGCGCAGCCGCTAATAAAATCGGAATAGAAATTAATTTCAGCAGCTACCAGTTCACATCTGCAGCTGATTCGGATTATATTATTATGAAATATAAAATTAAGAATACCACTGCAAGCACAATCTCTAACTTCTATGCGGGTCTTTTTGGAGACTGGGATATCGGCGCGAGCGGTGCAGTTAACAAAGCCAGCTGGGACGCTGCTAATCAGTTGGGATACGTATGGAGAGTTGATAATAACCCCGGAACTTATGTCGGAGTGGCCTTGCTTTCCTCCAACAATGTAAATTACTGGGCGATTGATAATGACAATACTATATCGGGCAACCCTTGGGGAATATATGACGGGTATACTGACATTGAAAAATTTCAGTCTCTGTCATCGGGTATCGGGAGATCACAAGCAGGTGGAACAGCCGGGGGAGACGTTTCAAATATAGTCGGGAGCGGTCCTTATTCGATTAATGCAGGCGGAGAGATTACAGTTTCTTTTGCATTAGTTGCAGGTGATAATTTAGCCGAGCTCCAGGCGAATTGTATTGCAGCAAAAACAAAATACAATACTATTGTCGGAGTAACGAACTATAGTTCACAGGTTCCTGATAAATATTCCTTATCACAGAATTATCCGAATCCTTTTAACCCGACAACTAATATTAATTTCGCACTTACAAAATCAGGATTCACGACACTTAAAATATATGATGCGCTCGGAAGAGAAATTTCAAATCTTGTAAATCAAAATCTGCAGGCCGGTTCTTATGACATCAACTGGAATGCATCTTCATTCACCAGCGGAGTTTATTTTTACAAGCTTGAGACTGAAGGATTTTCTGATACAAAGAGAATGATGCTTATAAAATAAAAAGTTAAAATAAAACATAGAGTTAAACTAAAGCCGTCCGGCATTTCCTGAGAAGGAAGAAACCGGACGGTTTTTTTTCAAAAATATATTTTAAAATCATCTTTAACATACAAAATAAAAATGCCATCTGATAAAATTAAACTTACGAAAAAGTCCCTTGGCATTAATATTTCAAAAAGCATTGGGGACGTAAGCGCTTTGTTTTACTCCCCGGGTAATGCTGAGTTTATGCTTGTGCTTGCTCACGGCGCCGGCGCCGGAATGGAAAATAAATCAATGGAACAGTTTGCTCTTTCTCTTGCATCTGATGGAATAGCAACTCTAAGGTTTAATTTTCCATATATAGAAAACGGCAGGAAAACTCCCGATACAAAACCCGTATGCTGCGCGTCTATAAAAGCCGCAGTTGAAAAAGCTAAAAAGTTGTCTCCGGAAATCCCTTTGTTCGCCGGAGGAAAATCTTTCGGAGGAAGGATGACCTCAACCGCCGCATCTGAAGGGGTGCTCGCAGATGTAAAAGGAATTGTATTCTTCGGATTTCCTTTGCATGCTCCCGGAAAGCCGTCAAATGACAGAGCTGAACATCTCTACAAAGTCAGTTTGCCCTTGCTTTTCCTTCAGGGGACAAGGGACTCACTCGCATCTTTGGATTTTCTCAAACCTGTAGTTAAAAGGCTTGGGAAGAATGCTGAACTGTTTATCGTTGACGATGCTGACCATTCGTTTCATGTGCCGAAGAAAAATAAGATGAACGACATCGGCGTGACAGATATGATTTGCGCTGAAGTAAGAAGATGGATGGGTTCAGTTTAAATATAATTTCAATGTTCAATATATAGTGTTCTGAGTTCGGGCAACAGGATATTTATAGCTGAGCCATGTGAAGATAAAACCAAAAAAATTAAAATTATTCCCGAAGTTTCCCAAGCTGTTTTTGCTATTGCCAATTTTATTGATTGATTCAACTGTAAAAATAAATTAGTTTTTATAAACTTATTTTTTCAAAATAAAACAGAATATCATGTCCAATTCTTCTAAATCAATGGAATCAATTGAGCTAATCAAATCAGCACTATGGAATCAGTTCGGTGCATCGATAGACATGTTAGAAAATTCTATTGC
>JBBRTN010000040.1:0-9309 GCA_038244395.1 Ignavibacteria bacterium | reverse complement strand
ATAAATATAAAATCCCTTTGCCTTTACTATCTTACCGTCTTTCCAGAAAAAGAATCCTCTCTCCTTGATAGTCGGATCAAAAACATAGGCAACCATATATTCCATATTAAAAAAATTTTCCTGAATGAACACGTCGAATGTAGACAGGAATACAGTATGCCCCGGGTGCGAATGAAACCAGCCCAGTATTTTCTTTCCGGGAAAATGCCTTTCGAGAATTTCATTAATGTAACTCCAGGTTTCATGGGTAAAGGTCAGCCTTGATAAAGATGAGTTAGTATGCTTTGCGATAATTAAATTTTCAATGCATATAAAGTTTTTGCCGCCGTCATTTATACAGACTTCTCCGACCAATACGCCTCCCAGTTCATTGTTCATGTCACTGGACAAATACTCGTCAATATTCTCAAGAGCCTTCCTCTTGATAAATATTTTCAAATTATTTTCGGATTCTTCAAAGCCGGTGTATTCACTGCCTGAAGGAAATTCGCATTGCCTTGTATTGTCAGCGCCTTGGTTATCTTTTACTTCAATCTTCATTTAATCAAATATAATCAAAGTGAGAAATATATTAAATCGAATTCAACGGATGAATTCTCATGTAAAAATTTTATCAAATAAAAACTGAACGGCTAATTCTTTATTAAAATTCTTCTTGGTGCAACTCCAGTCTCAAATGTACCGATTAAATTCCCTGCTCCGCCATATACATACAGGCTCCCGTTATTGACAAAATTCTTTGCATCCGCAATATAATGCAGTCTCTTATTGCTGTCAAAATTATATCCGTAAAAATATGAAGACGAATTTGTATTGGCAATAAATAATTCAGATAATTTCGTAGCAAGATTTAATTTTACAATATTATTTAATGCTGATATGAAATAAATATCATTGCTGCTGACGTCCACGGCAATGTCTTTGCCGAATCCGGATGAGAATCCGTTGCCGATTCCAAATGAATCAAGAATTGCATAATTGCCCGGATCAATTTTATATATTATTCCGGTCGCCGTGCTCCCGGGGCAGCCAACAAGGAGTTTACCGTCATTGGTAACGGCTAGTGAAGAGGGAGTCTGCCTTACCCTGATAGTTGCGATTACTACGTCAGCGTCCGCGTCTATTACAGAGACAGTTGAATCCGTCCCGCCCATATATACACTTGTGTTGCAGACGAATACCTTGTTTCCGATTGTAAATATTTCCTGCGGATAAAGACCGACCGTAACTGTGGCAATGGTAGAGAATGAACCTTTATCAACTACCGAAACATTATTAGCCGGTCCGTTGGTTACATAAATCTTATTGTTTGCAATCGCCAGAGAGTATGGATTGATTCCGACGTCATTGGATAAAATTACTGTTCCGGCAGAATCTGTCATATAGATCTTTCCCGCAGATCCGTAGTTTCCCTGCTCTGTAATAAATAAATTACTTCCCGATAAAATTAACCCGTCGGGACTGTTTCCCATGCCGCCCGGATGAAAAATATTGGGAGAAAGACTGACCGATTCAGGATTGTAAAAAGACAGCAAAGCGCTGCCGGGAACATTGAACTGTCCTTCACCCAGTATATATGCTCCTTGGACTTCTGTTAATGTAATTACAGGATCATTGACAACATCATTCCTGCCACAGCCCGAAAAATAATTTATACAAACCAACAGCAAAAAAATTACCGGCAAATTTTTCAATTTATTTCCTTTCTGATATTTTTAATTTATAATTTTTATTTTGATTCCCTTATTGCGTCAATATTACATCGTACTTCGTCTGACCTGTTTCAATCATTTTATTTATATATGGAACGCAGAGTCTGCAGTTAAGCCCCACAGGTTTTATTTTCCTAAGATCTTCTATTGAATGCAGATTATTCTCTTTCATAATTTTCTTCATCTCCTCAAATGTCGTATCATAGCAAATGCATTTTACTATGTTAAACTTTATGTGACTGTTCATATCGCTTTACCTGATATTAATATCTTTAATTATTTTTATTTTCTTAATTAAAATCAATCTTTGTATTGTGCAGTTAGAAATCTATCCCGACTCTGATCGGTATTCCCTTATCAAAATAATGTTTGACCTTTCTCATTTCCGTTATCAGGTCTGCTTTCTCTTCAAGTCCCTCCCACAGCTTATGCCCGGTCATCACGAGTTCGAATCTTTTATTTTTATTCCACAGGTCAATTAGTTCATCAATATCTTTTTTATCAAGCAAATGATAAACTACTGCGGCAATACCCTCATCCAGCACCAGCAGATCCTGCGTTCCGTTTACTATTAAATCCCTGGCAATCTTCAGCGCTCTTTGTGCTTCCTTAAAATCTTCATCGGAATTCTTAAAACGAAATGTTCCGTCTGCATTCATTCTCTCACATCCTGTAGAAAAAAATTCAATGTCATATCCTACTTCTTTTAATTTTCTCAAAGTATTCAGCTCTGCATAATGCTCATTCTTTCCTTCATATCCTTTATCAAACTGTACCAGCCTGACTTTGAGGTTCGCTCCAAGAGCGCGCATGATCAGTCCCATCACGCAAGTCGTCTTGCCCTTTCCGTAACCGTAATATATGTGGAAGCAATGCTTCTGCTCTTCGGTCAGATTTTTGTACCCCTCAATGGTCTTTAATATTTTTTCCTTATACTTGCTTCCGCCTGCTTTCTTTGCATCTTCTATTTTCGTCATTGAGATTGAATTTTATTTTTAGTTACAATTATTTTTTAAAATTGTAAAGTTTCAATATTCAAGTTTTAAATCTAATTTATAATTTCTCAAAGGCGTTGGATAGCCCGCAATCACCTGGTAATCGGCATTGAAAATATTATTCACTTCAAATTTGATTTGCGCGTTAACATTATCTATCACAAAGTCCCTGTACACATTTCCTTCGAACAGGTCTATTGCCGGCAGGTAATTTGTATTTTCAAAGTTTGTATAACGTTTACCCGTAAAAGTGTAAAACAGATTTAAACCTGACTTTTTATAGTTAAATGCTAAGTTACATTTAGCCATTTGTTCCGGCACATAAAATATTTGTTTATCATAGCTTGGATCATTTTCGTAATCACTGCTTTTCTTCAGCGATTGTGTAAATGAATAATTAAAATCAAATTTTACCGACATGTCCTTTGAAAATTCTTTGTTAATATCTGCATCAAGAAGTATCACATTGGAGGTAGACTTTCCTATATTTTTTGGCGTCCATTGATTAGCGGCATCAGGTGACCATACAATTTTGTTTGTTATGTCAATATATGTATAAGTAACTTCAATAGTATTTACCGAATACATATTGAATTTGATAATCGCCCCGGCATCTGCATTTACTGAACTTTCCGGCTTCAGCTCTCTGTTTCCAAGCCCCTTCCAGTAAAGCTCATTAAAAGTCGGAGCGGCAAAATTATTTCCTGCGCTCGCTTTAAAATTAAGGCTGTAGTCTTTTAAAGGCTTTATATTAATTCCTAATTTTCCTGAAACTACATTTTGACTGATGTCGGAAATATAATCATACCTTATCGATGGAAATAATTTAAGAGCACCGCTCATATTTATTTCTGAAACAATGAACAGACCCGGCTGAATTCTCCGTGCGTTATCTTTTGTCTCGTCACTCTTAAGAGCTGCATAAGTTATCTCATAGCCGGAAGCTAACTGTATATTGTTCTTTGTAATGTTTACCTGCGAGCTGTTTGACAGGACAATATTTTTATAATAACTGTCAGTGATTATTTTGTCTGAGTAATTCGAAAGATTATTCTGGAAATTTATTTGCGATTTGAATGTCAGATTACCTGACAAAAATTTTTCGTATGAAATAATATTATTCCAGTTCCTGTCAAGCTGATTCGAATGCGAGGGCTCAGAGCCTGCTTCTATTCCGGGTATATTCCTAAACTGATTAGAATAATTACTGTATAGACTTAACTTCAAATTTCCTTCTTTAAAATAATTTACATCTATAGAATAATTTGAAAATTCGTAATTTGAATTTGCTCTCTCCTTTAATAACTTTTCAACTCCGTTGTTATAATAGTAATCATAATTATTGATTGCATTCTCTTTAGAATAATTAAGATTAATATTAAATTCTTTGAAACTCTTGCTGAACCCGGCATAGACTTTCCGCTCATCATAAGAACCAAACTGACCATTGAGATTCAATCCTATGTCATCGACAAGATTCTTTTTCGTTACAATATTTACAACTCCCCCGATTGCCTCCGAGCCGTAAACAGAGCTCAAGCCATTATTTAAAATCTCCACTCTTTCAATATTATCCTTTCCCACAGTATTAAGATCAATCTGGCTGTTCTGATAAGAGTTCATCATAAATCCGTTCAGTAAGATAAGAGTTTGCTCGGAGCCCAGCCCGTTCATTGAAATTGTATTAAGCGAATTAGGTCCCCCGTAAGACTTTATAAAAATATTTCCTCCGAGCTGAAGTATGTCAGAAAGAGTCTCACCGTTTTTATTATTTATTTCCTTTTCAGTTATAGTCTGAATTTTTATCGGTGCATCGAATTTATTCATGGTAATTTTATCGCCAAAGACTTCTATCACACCTGTCTTGAAGTCAGTAGAATTAGTACTTTGCGCTGATGCTGAGAAGCTGTTTCCCAAAATAAAAATCATTACAAGATATTTTATTTTTAAAATCAATCTAATCCTATGTCTGGTATTTGAGATTTATTATTAATTTGTAATAAGTAATTTATAACTAATGTCTAATGTAACTAATGTAAGTAAATGAAAAACTCCCGATCTCTTTTCAATACATCGTAAAAAACTTATATGATGAGTTTAAAAAGAAACCGGGAGTCTCTTCTGAAATAATTCATATATCTTTTCCCACGAAGATTTTTGAAACAATATACAGGCAGGTCTCCTGACTCAAAAGCTGTTTCCAAATCTCCTTCCCGTTCATTTAAAAATAAAAATCAGAGTAGTGGACTGTTGATTTGGTCTTCTTTATTACAGTTGCGGGGACAGTTACGGTTTCTCACCGTATTCCCTATTATTCCTAAAATTAGGAGCCCGTATATTTTACGTAAAAGAACTTTACAAAATTACAAAGAATAATTGTTAATCACAAATATTCTTACCGAGCTTACTTAACAAACTGCCTTGCGGCATCAGTCTCCGTCTCTGTCTTCTCAAAAACAAATTCATCCTTCACAGGATTATAAAATTTCTGTATGATAAAATTCTTTTTCACTCCGGCCTGCTCATAATGCAACAGGTAAAGTGAAGAGGATATTCTGTCAAGAGTGACCTTATCTGACTTTGAAACCAGCGGATAAATCTGATCTTCGAGATAAAATTGCAGATCATCGTCATCATTTTCTCCCATTATATCCTGCACAAGTGAGCTGCTGAAAACTTCTTCTACTGTCATTGTAGTGTCAGTGTCTGAGCTGCTGTCATTATTTCCGGTTGATTCATTGTTTTGTGTCTGAGTTCTTTCTCTGGGTGGAGTTTCTTTATTACAGGAAAATAAAATCATCGAAAATATAAATATTGTAATTATTTTTATCATACCTTTATCAATATTATTTTATATTATTTTAATTTCTTTTTAAAAATAACTTTATAGAAAATTGTTAACTTGATCAAATATACCCAAATTATTTTTTTGCTTTAATCCAAAATCAAACTTTAAATTAATATAATCGTAATTTACCCTGAATTTATTTTAAAATTCTCATCCACATTTTTTAGTTAACTTTAAAATACAAAATATGAAACTAACTTTACGAAATTTAACTTGTTTATGCACTATCCTGATTCTTTTTTCAGACATTTCTTTTTCACAGGACAAACAAAATAAACTTAATATTGTAGGTACAGCAGCTAAAGATTTTTCAATAACGACTTTTCAAACCGGAGAGAGAATTGATCTGGATAAGATCGGAAAGGATACAATAATAATACTTGAGTTCTGGGCTTCATGGTGTCCGCCTTGTATCGAAGCATTTCCGCATATCAATGATATTAATTTCGAATTAAGAGGTGAAAAAATAAAATATATTAGTGTTACTTACGAGATTAACGAAGACAAGCTGAAAAGTTTTTTTGCCAAACATGAACTCAATACCATCGTTGCAATTGATTCTGATTTTACCATGTATAAAGATTACGATGCGTGGGCAATTCCGCAGACAATGATAATTGACAAGGACCGTAGAATTGTAGTCAACATTCATCCGACTAAACTAACTAAAGAAATCGTAATGGATGTGCTTCAGGGAAACCCGGTTAATATTCCGGATAACGGTGTAATGCCTTACTACGAACCGGTTGGAGCCGAAGAATATTTCAGAAGTCTTGAGAAAGATAAGTAAAGGGATTTGCAGAATTCACGTTAACTTTTTAAAAATAAAAACAGCCGTTAAAATTATACGCCGGCTGTCATTCAATATTTAATTTTTATTTTTAATTTATTAAGCCCATCTCTTTTCCAATATCTCCGAATAATTCAAGTATCCTGTCCAGATGTTTGTCTTCATGTGTCGCCATGAATGATGTTCTTAACATTGCCATCCCGGGCGGGACTCCGGGAGAGATAAATGCATTCACAAAAACTCCTGCATCAAATAATTTTTTCCAGAACATGAATACTAAATTGTCTTCTCCTAAAACCACCGGTACAATAGCCGTCCTGCTTTCAATAACATTATAACCCATTTCCTTAAATCCTTTTCTCATCTTCTCTGCGTTTGAAATGAGTCTTGCGATTCTTTCGGGTTCGGCTTTTAAAATTTCAAGTGCAGCGTCTGCTGCTGCAACTGATGCCGGTGTTGGCGATGCCGAAAATATTAAAGCAAGTGAATGATGCTTAAGATAATTAATAACTTTTGATTCTCCTCCTACAAATCCGCCCAGTGAAGCAAACGTCTTCGAAAATGTACCCATTACCATATCAACTTCATCAACCAAACCGAATTCAGATGATGTTCCGCGTCCGCCTTTTCCAATGACACCGGTTGAATGGGCATCATCTATTAAAATTCTTGCTTTATATTTATTGCTAAGCTCCACGAGTTTGGGAAGATCAACAATTTCACCTGTTGTCGAAAATACACCGTCTGAGACGACAAGCTTAGCAGCTTCAATTGGAATTTTCGCTAAAACTTTTTCGAGGTCTTCCATATCGTTATGCTTATATCTCTTAAACTCAGCAAATCCGCCCTTTGCCATCATGTTTGCCGCAATTATACATGCATGATTATCCTTATCCGAAATAATAAAATCGCCTTTTGATACTAATGTTGGAATTATTCCCTGTGCAGTCTGATATCCTGTAGAAAAAAGAAGGACTGATTCTTTCCCCAGAAAATCAGCAAGCTTTTCTTCAAGCTTAATATGTAAGTCTAATGTGCCGGTAAGATATCTCGAGCCGGAGCAGCCTGTTCCATAATCTTTAATAGCTTTTATTGCAGCTTCTCTCACTTTAGGATGAGCGGTAAGCCCGAGATAATTATTAGATCCGGCCATGATAATCTGACGTCCTTCTATCTTTACAACAGGTCCTTCATTGGCTTCGATTGCGCGGAAATACGGATAAATTCCCGCAGCTTTCACCTCATCTGCCCTTGTAAAATTGTAACACTTCTCAAATAAATCCATCTGGCTGATAGTAAATTTTTAAATTAATAAAGTTAATGTTTTTAACATATAAAATACGAATTATAATTTTTAACTTCTATTGAAATTCAAATACAATTCAGACTTTAACTTTAGTTGCACAAATTTATTATGAATTATGCACATTTATGGATGTTAATTTCTTTGTTAGACCAATACCTTATCCATTCATAATCATAGAGACTTATTTAAAAAATATCAGAGGTACAAACTTTTTCTGTATTCCTAAATAAAAAATATTGAAAGTATTAGTAACCGGAGCAACGGGTTTTGTAGGCAGTCATTTGGTTGATAAACTACTGGAAAAATATTACGAAGTTTACTGCTTAAAAAGGAATACATCATCTACAAAATGGCTTGACGGAAAGAATGTAAAATATGTAGAGGGAGATTTGTTTTCAAATGAGTCTCTTGAAAAATGCATAAAGGAAATGGATTATGTCTTTCATGTTGCAGGCGTAGTAAAATCCAAAACGAAAGAAGGATTCTTTAAAGGAAATTATGAAGCTACAAAGAACCTGCTTGAGATTACAAACAAAGTAAATCCGGATATAAAAAAATTTATATTTGTTTCTTCGCTTGCTGCTGCCGGTCCTGCAAGAACTAAAAAGCCGGTTGATGAGAATACAAAACCGGAGCCGATTACGACTTACGGTATTTCGAAGCTCAAAGCCGAAGAGGAAGTTCAGAAATATAAAGATAAATTTCCAACCGTGATAGTTCGACCACCGGCTGTATTTGGACCGCGTGATACGGAAATTCTGATTTACTTCAAAACATTTTCAAAAGGGCTTAACAGCGTAATCGGGTTTGATGCAAAGTATCTTAGCCTGGTATATGTCGAAGATTTAGCTGACGGAATAATTTTGGCAGCAGAAAAAAAGGAAGCCGATAATCAGACTTATTTTATTTGTCTTGATAAGGCATACAACTGGGATGAGATTGGTTCACTGACTTCGAAGCTGCTTGGTAAGAGAGCAATAAAAATCCGGCTTCCGCATTCCGTTGTTTATTCTGTTGGCTATCTCGCTGAATTATTTTCCACATTCTCCAGCAAACCGGCTACGCTGAACTTAGAGAAATGCAAAGACATTACACAGCTTCGCTGGGTGTGCTCTAACCAAAAAGCTAAATCAGAACTTGGCTTTAAGCCTAAGTATACTCTTGAAGAAAGCTTTCAGAAGACAATTGACTGGTATAAAAAAGTGAAATGGATCTAAGCAATTAATGAATTTGAAATTTTCGATTTTAATTTTTTCGAAAAATTAATCTTTAATTTGAAAAAGTATTTAGAAGCCAAAATCCGGGAAGCTCTTATAAAGCAAGGCTTGCCTGAGAAAGAAATACAGTTTGATAAACCGAAGGAAGAGAAGTTCGGAGACCTTTCAGTAAATATAGCAATGCTGCTGGCGAAAGAATTAAAGCTTCCTCCCCGAAAAATAGCCGAAGATATAATTAATAATTTAGAATACGACAGGGATTTAATATCTAAAGTTGAAATCGCCGGCGCGGGCTTCATTAACTTCTTTATATCAGATAATTTTTACAGGAAATTTTTACTTAATATTCTCAAAGAGAAAGATGACTACGGCAGATCCGGTCTAAATAAAGGAAAGACAGCAAATATAGAATGGGTCAGCGCCAATCCCACAGGACCGCTT
>JBBRTN010000039.1:0-9323 GCA_038244395.1 Ignavibacteria bacterium | reverse complement strand
TCTACAGTTGTTTCCTGCTGAGGCGGAACAAAGGTTTGCGGCTCTTCTTTTTTACCGCAGGCAGAGAAAATTAAAGAAATAAAAACAGTTAAGATAATTAAGCAATAAGACTTTTTATTGGCAATCATATATTAATTTTATTCAAAATAGATTTTTAGAGTTTCAGATTCAATTTACAAAGTTTAGAGTTTATATAATTTTATAATTTTATTATCAGATCTTAAAGAATAGATTTATACACCTTAAAGAACCTTAAAGAGTAAATATTTTTTCGAATATTAAATTTTTTTTTATTGACAATAGTGTATATTATAAATAACTTAATTCAAAATATTAATGTCCCGGTTAAATAAATTTTTTCTAAACTTTTTTAAAAAATAAACCAAAGAAGGAGACTCAAAATGAAGTCAAAATTACTGATTTACTTTCTACCAGTTTTGCTAATAGGTTTTTTGTTTTACGGTTATTCGGCTCAGGATAATCCTAATACTGATTCAGCTCCGTTGAGCGACGCATCATCAAATGTTAAACACATAAATTCAGCTATTGGTGATACTTTGTATACCTTTATCGTACCCAACGAATTGATTCTCGGTGTTAATAAATTGGCCAACTCCCCCAGATTTGTATTTACAAGCGGCGGACAGTCATCAGCAATTACAACTGACAACGTCTGGTTAAGAACCGATTTATACGGAAACAGAATAGATTCCTTTCCTCAGGTTAATAATACATCCGGTCAGGGATTCGGTTTCAGAGATTTAACTTGGGATGGTAAATATTTACTGACAAGCGATAACTCAACTATACGGAGAATTGATACAACTACATTTACAGAACCACGTCCGGGTTTTACAGGACCTAACAGTCCTAACAGAGGTCTTGCATGGTCTTCTGTTAACAGAATCTGGACTTCAAATTTTACAACCGGACCTGTTGCTATGATTGATACTAACGGAGCTACAATAAAATCACTGGGAATACCGACCGTCGCGCCTTATGGATTGGCGGCGGACATATGGACGACCCCGGGAAGAATGTGGCTTTGGTATTCTGAGCCTTCTACAGCCGGCACAATCAGGCTTTCAAAAGTAGACACATCGAATGGAGCAATTGTACAATCATTTACTTACAATTTCGGCGCGGTTGCGAGCTCCGGCGGTTTGGATATATTCCATAATCATCCTGCATATCCGGGAAGAGTTATTGCAATAATGGTTGTTCAAAACTCGCCGACAAGTGTTGCGGCTGTCATAGATATAGGACCTGACGGTCCTCCTCCTCCAACATGTAATTATATATGGTCAACCCAAGCCTCAGGTTCAGCAGCACAATTTTTATCAGTTTCAGCTGTATCAGATCAGATCGGATGGGCAGGAGGTGTAGGTCCGGCTGTAGTAAGAACAACCAACGGCGGAACTTCATGGACAAGTGCAACAGGAACAGGTATTACAGGTGATATTTATTCTATTAGTGCCTGGTCTGCTAATGACGCTATCTGCACCACTTCACCGGGAGCTACTTTCATTTATAAAACAACTAATGGCGGCACAACCTGGACTCAATCTTATACATTAGCCGGAGGATTTATTGACGGATTACAAATGGTTTCTGCAACCGAAGGTTATGCAATGGGTGACCCGGTCGGCGGAAAATGGTTTATTGCAAAGACTACAGACGGCGGAGCTTCATGGGCAAGAATGGCTACAGAGCCTGCTCAGATTGGTGCCGATGCAGGATGGAATAATTCATTCCAGATATCAGGAACCAATATGTGGTTTGGTACAAACGGAACAAAAGTATATCACTCAACTGATTTAGGATTAACATGGACTAACGGTGCATCTACCGGAACTGTCAATACATATGCGGTTCATTTTAATGACGCTAATAAAGGCATGGCCGGTGGAACTGCAATGGTGATGTCAACAAACGGAGGTACAAGCTATACAGGAGTAACCGCTCCTGGAACAGCCGGAAATTTAAATGGTATTGATGGTGCAGGATCTGACTGGTGGGCATTAAGAAGTGATGCAAATGTTTACAGATCAACTAATGCAGGTACTTCATGGACTACAGCTTATACGGTAACTGCGGCAGTATTTCAGGATATAGATTTTAAAGTTGTAAGCGGATGTCCTACAGGATGGGTCGTAGGAAACGGCGGCGCTATAGCAAAGATGTCTGTAACAGGAGTTGGTATTTCTCTTGGATCAAGTGAAGTTCCTTCTTCATATTCATTAAAGCAAAATTATCCAAATCCGTTTAATCCAACAACAAACATAAATTTTTCAATCCCAAGATCAGGATTAGTAACATTAAAAGTTTATGATATGGTTGGCAGAGAAGTTGCTTCACTTGTAAACGAAGTTAAGAATGCAGGAAGCTATATCGTTGGCTTTAATGCATCAAATCTTCCGAGCGGAGCTTATTTCTACAGAGTATCAGCCGGAGATTTCGTTGACACAAAGAAAATGTTATTAATAAAATAAAATATTTAAATTAGTTCTTTATATCCAAGCCCCTTGATTAATTTAATCAAGGGGTTTTTTATTTGTATGTAAACCTATTTCACAAAATATTATTTTATAAATTTTACAAACTTAACCGTAAAATATTTATGTCTAAATTATCTTTACAAAAATTAATAGAGGAAAACAGAATAAATAACAAGAACGTTTTGTTAAGGACGGATTTTAATGTTCCGCTTGATGATCACGGAAATATCACAGATGATAAAAGAATACTCGAATCAATCCCAACAATAAAAGCAATCCTCTCTAACGGTGGAAAATGTATAGTAATGAGCCACCTTGGCAGACCTAAAGACGAAAAAAATTCGAAATATTCTTTATCAGTTGTAGCTGAATATCTTTCAAATATTCTTGAGAAACCGGTTCTGTTTTCGGATGACTGTATGAGTGATGATAATATTAATGTTATAAATGCTATGAAACCCGGAGACATACTGTTGCTTGAGAATCTCAGGTTTTATAAAGAAGAGGAAAAAAACGACCCTGTGTTTGCAAAGAAGCTTGCTGCATACGGAGACATATATGTGAACGATGCTTTCGGGACGGCACACAGAGCCCATGCTTCTACTGAAGGCGTAACACATTTTATAAAAGAATGCGCCGCCGGTTATCTGATGGAAAAGGAACTTAAGTATCTGAATGAAGCAGTAAAAAATCCAAAACGTCCCTTATGCGCAATACTTGGAGGCTCAAAAATTTCCGGCAAAATTGATGTTCTGACAAACCTAATAAATATTGCGGATATTATTTTGATTGGAGGAGGAATGATGTTTACATTCTATAAGGCCCTTGGCTATAATATAGGTAAATCAATTCTGGAACAGGATAAAGTCGCATTGGCAAAAGAGATACTGGAAAAAGTAAAAACATCAAAGGTTGATTTTGAATTACCGGAAGATGTGATTATGGCGGACAGATTTGATGAAGAAGCTCATACAAAAGAAATGAAGGCTGACAGAATCACAGAGGATTTTAATGACTGGATCGGAGTAGATATCGGCCCGGGGACAATTCATAAATACCGAAGGGAAATTCTTCGTTCAAAAACCATAATCTGGAACGGTCCGATGGGAGTCTTTGAAGTTGACATATTTTCAACCGGCACAATTGAAATTGCAAAAGCTCTTGCCGAGGCTACATCCAAAGGAGCAGTTTCAATTGTCGGAGGAGGGGATTCTGCAAGTGCAATTGCAAAAGCAAATCTTGAAAGCAAAGTTACTCACGTCTCCACAGGTGGCGGTGCGGCTCTAGAATTTCTTGAGGGAAAAAAATTACCGGGAGTGGAAGCGCTTACCGATATTTGAAAGGTAAAACCTGATTATTAAAAAAAATCCAAACTCCATATTTCATGCATTAACTGTGCGTCAAATACAAACGAGGTCAAATTTATTTGTCCACTATTGCGGCCATAAATTCTCCTTCACAAACAACTTCGCCGCCTATGAAATTCTTGTATGCTTTCCCGGCAATTTTACAAATTCCTCTTTTAAAATTGAGCAGGAACATTTCAAAAACCAGCTGATCTCCCGGAGTTACTGGTTTCCTGAACTTTACTTTTTCAATTGATGCAAAATATGCCATCTTATTTTTGGCATCATCGAGGGTATTAAGTAAAAGTATAAATCCGCATTGAGCCATTGCCTCGACAATTAACACGCCTGGCATTACTCTCCTGTTTGGAAAGTGTCCGTTAAAAAAAGGTTCGTTATAAGTTACGTTTTTAATTCCTACAATTCTTTTGTTGACTTCCATATCTATTATTCTGTCCACAAGCAAAAAAGGATAACGGTGAGGCATAATATCCAGAATTGCTTCAATATCGAATATACAATTTTCCGATTTCATTATCTGAAACTGTTTCTCAATTTTTTTTTGCAGATAAAGTTTCCTCAGCATTTTTGTAAATTCAACGTTGGATTTATGTCCCGGCCTTGCAGCTAAAATCTGTCCTTTAACAGGCGCGCCAATCAAGGCAAGATCACCGATTAAATCAAGAAGCTTATGTCTTGCAGGTTCATTCTTAAATCTCAGCTGCCTGTTATTGAGTATACCGTTTGAGCCTAAAATAATACTTCCCTCGATCCCAAGTTTCTTCTTCATAATATCAAGCTCTTCGGGAGAAGCATCCTTGTCTACTATTACGATTGCGTTATCCAGATCACCGCCCCTGATTAATCCCTGGGCTCTTAAATATTCAACTTCACTTAAAAAACAAAAAGTTCTGGAAGGAGCAAACTCTTTTTCAAATTCTTTCTGGAGACTGAACAGTCCTGTATGCTGAACTCCGAGCGCAGGATTATTGTAATCAATTACAACGGATATTCTAAAATCATCTTTTAACGGAAGTGCGACTATGTCTACATTATTTTTTTCATCCTGATAGTGAACAGTTTCTTCAATGACTAAATAATCTCTTTTTGCTTCCTGCTCTGTAATATCAGCGCTCTTCAGAGTTTCGACATAATCTTTAGCGCTGCCGTCCATTATCGGCGGCTCATTGGAATCAAGCTCTACGCAGATATTATCAATTTCGCATCCCATAATGCTCGCAAGTACATGCTCTACTGTATGAACTTCTGCGCCGTTCTTTGCAATTGTAGTCCCGCGGGAAATATCAGTTACATGGTCTATGTCAGCCGGGATCTCCGGAAAACCCGGTAGATCAATTCTTTTGAACTTAACTCCGTAATTTTCCGGAGCAGGCTTAAATGTCATATTGGATTTGTTGCCGGTATGCAGTCCGACTCCCGACAATGTAACCGGATTTTTAATTGTTCTTTGCTTCTCTAACATAGTAAAAAATTATTTCTTATTTAAAATTTTCTTTTCGAGTTCTTTTATTTTTTCATCCAACTTACTCAGGTTTCTTATGCCGATTTCAATTTTCATATTATCTCTGTGAGGAAGAGCCCTGTATCCGGTATATATGCCCGGCTTGTCAATGGATTTTGAAACTCCGACAGATGCCCCGATGATAACTTCGTCACAAATTGTTATATGCCCGATAATTCCCGCCTGGCCTGCTATAATGCATCTCTTGCCGATCTTTGTTGAGCCGGCGATTCCTACCTGTGCAGCAATTACAGTGTCTTCACCAATTACTACATTATGAGCAATCTGAATCTGGTTATCAAGCTTTACTCCCTTACATATTCTGGTCTCACCCATGGTTGCCCTGTCAATGGAAGTGTTAGATCCGATTTCCACATTATCTTCAATAACTACATTACCGGTCTGGGGAATTTTCTTATAAGAGCCGTCTTCATTTTTTGCAAATCCAAATCCATCGGAGCCTATCACGGTTCCTGAATGAATGATAACGTTATCACCGATAACACAACTCCTGTAAATCACAACGTTCGGATAAATTATGCAATTACTCCCAATCACTACATCTTTCTCAACCGAACAATTAGAATATATCTTTGTGTTTGATCCAACCTTACAGCCCTTTGAGATTGAAGTGAAATTACCAATGTAAATATTCTTTCCAAGTTCTGTATCAGCGTCAACAAAGCAATTTTCAGATATGCCCGCTGATTCACTTTCGTTTTGATCATTAAACATCTCGAGAATCTTAAGAAAAGAAAGATAAGGGTCGTCTACTCTTATAACAGTGATATCATCCCTTTTAAATTTAAAGTCATTTGAAATAATTATTGCACCTGCGTTTGTGGTATTAAAAAATTTTTCATAAAGAGGATTTGAAATAAATGTAATCTCGCTTTTTTGAGCTGACTCTATTTTTCCCACTCCCGTAATTTCAATGTTCTTATCTCCTTCAATGTCACCCTTGATAAATTCAGATATTTCCCCGAGTCTCATTTATTTTCCCTCGATTTCTTTTATTACTTTGGCAGTGAGGTCATAATTTTCATTTACATAAAGCAGTAATATGTCACTGCTCCTGTCAAATACATAATCATAATTTCCATCCTTTGCAACAGTCTCTATCGCCTTGAAAATTCTGTCCTGCACTGGTTTCATAAATTCAGTCTGACTCTGAAAATATTCCCCGTTCTCACCGAACTTCTGAGTATTAAAATTAGATATTGAACTTTCCACATCAGATATCTTCTTCTCGGTTTCCAGTTTCAGCTGGTCTGTAAGGATGAGCTTTTTCTTATCATAATCATCTTTTAAATTTTTAAGGCTGTCCTGCAATGTCTTTAGCTCTCCCTGCCATTGAGTCACCAGATTTTCCAAACGAAGCTTTGCATCTCTTGAGTCCTGCATTGATTCAAGAATTTTTTTTGAATCAATGTATCCGACCTTGGTTTGAGAATATAATTTAGAAGTAAAAGTAAATACTAAGACGCATAAAATAAAAAAAATACAGGTTTGTTTATTAATCATAACGATTTTTTTAAAATAATAAAAAGCCTGCCGGCAAATAGCAAGCAGGCAAAACATTTTCAAACTGCGGGCTGCGCTATTTAAGTTTATCCAGTACTTTAAATGTAATGTCAAATTCCTTGTCTCCGTAAAGCAGCGTTCCGTCCGCCTTGTCAAATACGAAATTTATCTTCATAGCTTTTGCAACCTCTTCGATAGTCTTTGTAACCTTTTCCTTGACAGGTTTAAAAAGCTCGGACTGTTTCGCCAGAAGTGAGCTCTGAACGTTCTGCTTGTATGAATCCAGACCTTCGCTCAGCAGCTGAACTTCCTGCTGCATTCCTGAAATTTCCTCTTGCAGCGACTTCATGTCAGCTTCAGACTTTACTGCTCCCGACTCTACCTGTTTTTGAGCTTCTTCATATTTTATTTTAAATGTCTCCGCTTTGGATTTAACGTCTGATTCCTTTGCCTGAACTGTGTCGAGATACTGCTTTTGCATGCCTTCCAGTGCTGTCTGTACCTTCTGAGCTTCAGGTAATTGTTTTAAAATTGTCTCGCTGTCTACAAAACCTATCTTTATTTGTGACTGTGCATTTCCTGTGAAAAATATGCAGACAAATGCAGTTGTTAAAATAAAGTATTTCCAATAACTTGTTTTCAAAAACGCTCTCCTTCTATTTTTTTATTTTATTATTAAATTATTTTTTTAAAATCCTTTTCCGAATTGAAAGTGAAATAACCATTTAGGGGGTACCCCGTCTTCTATCAACCTGTCAAATCCATAACCAAAATCAAATCCTACCAGCCCTACTGCCGGCAATATCAGTCTTGTCCCGAATCCTACTGACCTTGCAAGGTCGAACGGATCAGTTTTATTTATATCAGCCCATACATTTCCCGCTTCGGCAAATAAAAGTACAAATATCGGCAGAGGGTCCTGTGATAATGAATACCTTACCTCTATTCCGTATTTAGCCGCAAAATTTCCGCCGATAGGATTTCCAAGATTTTTAGGACCCACACTTCTGTCATCGTATCCGCGTAATGCAATTGTATTGTATGTCAGGCCGTTCCCTCCCATATAAAAAATTTCCGTCGGAGGAACATACTTGTCTTTGGAATATGAATTAATAAATGAAAAAACAAAATTAGAAAAAAGAACCAGCTTCCTGTTTGGAGAAAGCGGAGTATATGCCTGTGCAGAGAAAATATTTTTTATAAACGCAACTGACCCGGGGAGTAATAATCCTCCTGATAATTCTGTGGAATTAGATACTGTTGTTCCCGTTGTCGGAAATATAGGTTCGAATACCGATGACCTTGAGATAACCTGTCTTATGCTGAACTGACTTCTTTTTCCTTCCTGATAATACTGGTCACCGTTTAATACGTTAGTCGTCTGATACTTTAATGTCCAGTCTCCCCTGAAATAATCATCGGGAAATTTAAATCTTCTCCCGACATTTACAGAAGCGCCCGCTTCAGTCAGGTCAAGGTTGGAATAATTTTGTCTTGTATTAAATATGTTAAAACCAAACTGTGTAGGAGTATTGTAAAGCCAAGGTTCCTGAAATCCAATGTCAAAGGTTCTGTAAGTACCGCCTGTGCCGAAGGTCCAGTTGAATGATAAGACCTGGCCTGCGCCGCCGCTGAAAGGCTGTGAAATGTCAAAATTATTAAAAGTCAGTCCGAGAGAACCCGTTACTCCGTAGCTTCCGCTGTATCCTATGGAAGCATTAAACTGATCCGATGATTTTTCTTCTACAAGATATTTTATATTTACTGTACTGTCGTTAGAAAGGGAAATATCCTGACTAAGCTTTTCGGGATTAAAATAATTCAAACCGGAGAGCTGCTGCATGCTTCTTTTTATTGCGCTCTTACTGAAATAAGTACCTGGCAATGTATACAATTCCCTTCTCAAAACTTTATCCTTTGTCTTATCATTTCCTTCAAATCCCACCAGCCCGAATTTAAATTGATTTCCTTCATTTATTTTAATTTTCAAGTCTACTTTATTATCGCCAACGGGTACTTCTTCTACTTCGGCACTGATTGATAAATATCCGTTATCCAGATACAGAGAGTTTATATCACTTTCAGTTTCATTTCCGTAAATGTTTTCATTTAGTTTCTTGGTATTATAAACTTCACCTTTTTGAAAAGCTAATTTCGATTTTAAAAGATCGTCCGGGTAAATTTTATTACCTTCAAACTTAATGTCATTCACATAATATTTCTTCCCTTCATAAACGTTTATCACAATATTAACATCTTTCTTCGAAGGAAGTATAACCAGTTTGTCATACTGTACTACCGCATCTTTGTATCCTCTTTCTTTGTAAAATCCTTCAATTAACTTTTCATCTTCCTTGAATTTCCTTTTGTCAAATGTCGCCCCGTCCCAGATTTTCCACCAGACTTTCTCGCTTGTTTCATCCATCGCCCCTT
>JBBRTN010000038.1:0-9446 GCA_038244395.1 Ignavibacteria bacterium | reverse complement strand
GTGTAAGACACTTTATCAGAAATAAAAGCAGGAGACAAATTATCGGTATTTTCAAAAAATTCTTTTACCTGCAGGTAGCCGGTCTGCTTTTCAGGCGGCGGCATAAACTCCTCATTGTCAGGTGACAGCTTTGCAATCTCTTCAGACTTGCGCACTCCTTTTTCAATGTAAGCATCTTCCATTGAAGTAATTGTAACGTTCCCGGATTTTTTCCCGAAGTTTGAAGTGATGTCAGCTGAAATTGAATTGATAGCTCCGCAGGTAGAAACTGAATTTAATGCAAACCGCAGGTTTATTGAATTGCTTCCGTACAAACTTACGTTTGCCGATTCCGCTTTTGAATATGAAAGAATCTTTTCTATAAGCTTTTCGGCTTCTTCATTTGATATCAGCATATTAATTTAGATTTGTGTTTTAGTATTCAGAATATTTATCTGCCTGAATCTTGCGGGCACAGCGCCATGGCTGACCGGCGACACCTGACCCGGCTCGCCCTTTCCGCAAAACAGATTTCCGTATAAATAATATTCGCTTTCATCACAAAGAGCATCGCATGCATTCCAGAAATCAACTGTGTTTCCCTGGTATGCAACATCATTTATCATTCCTTCTTTTTTCCCGTTTTTAATTTCCCAGAATTCCTGCCCTGTAAATTGAAAATTATATCTCTGCATATCTATGCTCCAGCTTCCGTCGCCAATAATTAAAATTGCATCATCTGTATCTGCTATCAGATCTTCCAGAGATCTCTTTTCATCCGACGGTTTCAGTGAGACATTAGGCATTCTCTGTATAGGAAAGTGCGACCAGCTGTCAGCATATGCGCATGCAAAAGAATCCTTATTATCAATATACCGGGCCTGCTCTCTTGTAGTTTGATAATTTACAAACAAACCCTTATCAATGATCGGCCATTCAACTGTTTTCACACCGTCATCATCATAGCCTCTTGTTGCAAGTCCGTATTTTTGAGTTCTGTCACCGGTAAGATTAATAAGGTCTGAGCCGTATTTTAATTTTCCCAGTTTATCCGTTGTCATAAAGCTCGTGCCGGCATAATTTGCTTCATATCCCAGAGCCCTGTCAAGCTCTGTCGGATGACCGCAGGATTCGTGAATCGTCAGTCCTAAATTTGTAGGATGAACAATAATATCTTTTTTACCCGGAGTAACAGTTGGAGCTTTAAGCTTCATTTTTGAATGCTCGACAGCAATTTCAATTTCTTTGTCAAACGGATATCCTGTAATGTATTCATAGCCCATGCTCATTGGCGAGGAAAGAATTTTTCTCGATTCATACTTACCTGCCGTCTTATCAATCACAGTCGGCTCGAGCTGCGACCATGCCCTGTATAAATCCTGTGTTATATATGAGCCCTCCGACGATGCAAAATATTTCCATTCATTGATAAACCACATAAACGAATTCACATAATCGGCGCCGAGTGAAGTTGCCAGCTTATTATTTTTCAGCTGCAGGTCAATCTTATCAGTGATGGATATGTCAAACGGATTTATCTCTATCGGGGTTTTATATGTATCAACGTAAACCTGCACAGGGACAAGCTCTACCGGGATCCTCTGCAAAATTGAATTTGCCTTTGAAATAGTGCAGGCGAGGTTTGTCACCTTTACCACTTCGTCTTCGTTTACAAAGGCACTGGATGCAAATCCCCACGTCCCGTTTATCAATACTCTCACACCAAATCCCAGGTCTTCGCTGTCTGAAATTCCCTGTATCATATCTTCCCTTGTGCTGATTGTCTGATCTTTTCTTTTGCAGATTCTAATATCTGAATAAGAAGCGCCACTGCCCTTCGCGGTAAATATAGAGGTATCGGCTAATTTCTTAAAATCATCATCTGAGAATTTTAAAAAATTTTTAATCGCTTCTTCATTTTTATTCCTGTCAAAAGAATTATTGCCCAGCGCTTTTTCGAATAAGCTGCTCGTGATAATAGCTCCGCAGCATCCGAATGCAGTAGATTTAATAAAATCCCTTCGTTGCATTTCCAAATAATTTATATGGTTTTTAAAAAATTTAATAAAATGTTAAACTGCCAGCTCTTCCTTAGCTGATCGTTCTTCTTTTAAATCATATCTCGTCTTGCATTGCGGACATTCCAAAAACTCGCCGTCTTTCTTGGTTGCTTTTTTTAAAAGGTACCCGTTGCCGCAGTTAGTGCAGGCTTGTATTACCGGCATTGTGTTAGCAATGAAATCGCATTCAGGATATCTAGTACATCCGTAAAAAAATCTTCCGCGTTTTGCCTTTCTCTGAAGAATCTCTCCCTGTTTGCATTTCGGACAGGCGATACCGAGTGTTATTGGTTTTATTCCGTTGCATTTAGGATAATTAGTGCATCCGTAAAATTTTCCGAAACGTCCGACTTTAATCTGCATTTGCGCTCCGCACTTATCACAGATAACGCCTTTTGCCATTGCAATGTCCTTCTCGGTCGGCTGTTCCAGCGGCAGCGCGCCTTTGCACTTTGGAAATCTTTCACAGGAATAAAACTGACCGTTCCTGCTCCATTTCTTTTCCATCTTCGCGCCGGTTTCTTCACCGCATTCCGGGCACGTAATGTCAGTCTTCTCTACAAGTCCTTTTTTAATTTCAGCTGCGATCGAATCTGCTTCATTTAGATCTTTGTTAAAAGGAATATAAAAATCATCTAATACTTTTTTGTATGTACTCTCGCCGTTTGCAATCGTGTCAAGCTCACCCTCCATCTGTGCAGTAAAGTTTACATTTATCACATCCTCAAAATGACTGGATAAAATTTTGTTAACTGTTCTCCCGAGCACCGTCGCAAAAAGTTTTTTCTCATTCACTTCCACATACATCCGGTTTATCACAGTTGATACAATTGTTGCAAAAGTACTCGGACGTCCGATTCCCAGTTTATCAAGCTGCTTGATAAGACTGCTTTCGGTATACCTCGGGGGCGGATTCGTAAAGTGCTGCTCCTTATTTAGATTCAACGCCTTTAATGTGTCATCAACATTCAGGTCAGCAGGAATTAAAGTTAAGTCTTCTTCATCTTCTGCAATTTCAGGCTTATCAGTAGTGTCATCCTTAACATCTTCATAAACTTTCAGGAACCCGCTGAATTTCAAAACGCTTCCGGTCGCCTTGAATAAATAAATAATCTTGCTGCCCTTTGGCGAAAGCGCTTTTATAATCACTGTCTTCTGATCAAGTACCGCCTGCGACATCTGGGACGCAACAAACCTTTTCCATATAAGGTCATACAGAGCATGAAGGTCTTTTCCGAGTTTCTTCATATCTTCCGGTTTCCTGTTAACGTCTGTAGGTCTTATTGCTTCGTGTGCATCCTGCGTATTCTTTTTTGCTTTAAAAACTTTCGGCTGATCGGGCAAATAATCTTTGCCGTAATTTGAATTTATAAATTCCCTTGCAGATACGACAGCTTCCTGGCTTACTCTCGTCGAATCAGTTCTCATATATGTAATCAGACCTACTAATCCGTCTTCTTTATTCCCTTCGATTCCCTCGTAAAGTTTCTGTGCAAGCATCATCGTCTTTTTAGGTGAAAATCCTAATCTTGATGAAGCAGTCTGCTGAAGCACGCTGGTAGTAAAAGGCGCCGGTGCATTTCTTTTCATTTCCTTTACGGTAATGTCAGCTATCCTGTACTTGTTATCCTTCAGGTCAATCATGATTTTATGCGCTTCTTCAATGTTGCTGATGCAGGGTTTGTCTCCGTCGAACTTTAATGTATCGTCATTTATTTTGTACAGCTTTGCCTTAAAGGATTTAGAATCTCCCGACGGCTTCGAAAACAATCCTTCGATTGACCAGTACTCTTTTGGAATGAATTTTTCAATTTCATCTTCACGGTCGCAGATAATTTTCAATGCAACGGACTGCACCCTTCCAGCTGACAATCCGAAATAAAAAGTCTTCCATAAAAACGGACTCACTTTATATCCGAGAATCCTGTCCATTACCCTTCTTGCTACCTGAGCCGATACGAGATTGTCATCAATCTTTCTCGAGTTCTTCATCGCAAGTTCGATTCCGGATTTTGTAATTTCATTGAAAAGAACCCTGTGAATTTTCTTCTTATCTATTACTACTTCGTCGGCAATGTCGGACGCGATCGCTTCACCTTCCCTGTCCGGGTCAGTCGCGATGTATACTTTATCCGATGACGAAGCTATTCTTCTTAAAGAATCAATAATATTTTCTTTCCCGGGAATAATAGCAAATGTCCCTTCATAACCGTTTTCAAGATCCACATGCATTTTACTTTTCGGGAGGTCTTTGATGTGCCCGACTGTCGCTTCCACGACAAAATCTTTTCCCAGATATTTATTAATTGTCTTTGCTTTAGAAGGCGACTCCACTATGACTAACGATTTTCCCATTTATAGATTTATAGTTAAAAAATTTTATTTGCTGACCTAATAATTCGTTTCTGTTAATGTACGGTATCATTGTTTTGAAGCACAAGCCTGCTTAAGTTATTTCCCTTATCTTCAAAATCAAAAATGACTGTAGAGATTATCAGCTTGATTTCTTCTACTCCTGCTTTCTGATACCCCGATAAAAATATTTTATCAATGATAAGCTCAATATCCAGATCAGTAAGGACTCCGAGCTCTTTCATCTGGATCAGGTATCCCATTGCCTCAGTGCTTAATATCTCCTGCTCCGCAGCATGGAAAAACCTGTGTGACTTGTCTGTTGCCTGCGAATCGCTGAATAGTTTTGTTCCCGAATCTATTTTTGAAAAGATCCACGCGAATGCAGTGTTGATCTCAGCATCAGTGTAACCGTCTCTGTTCAATTTCTTAAAATCAATATCATTTACCTGTTTACTGTTTCTCATTTCACTTAAAATGTAAACAATTATTTCAATTATCTTTTCCTGCATTCTCTATAGTGTATTTATAAATATGTATTTTTAAAATAGCCTTATTAGTCTCTTTTAATGAGACTTTAGTATTTTCAAATATTGATTTTCCCTTTGTCTCATGATTTTCTTTTCAATTAAAGTTTTATCCCTATATCCACAAAGGTGCATAAGCCCGTGAATAATGACTCTCATCAGTTCATTCTCAAAACTTACTTTGAATTTTTTTGAATTTTCATCAACTTCATTTATTGAAATCAGCAGCTCTCCTTCTGTTAATCCGTTTTCATCCTTGTCATGAAAAGTTATTATATCAGTTTCATAATCGTGACCAAGATACTCCTTATTATAGCGCCTGATAAAATCACTGCCGCAGAATACGATATTAAGTAATCCGAAATCTATTGATTCACTGACTGCAATTATCCCGGTAATATTTTTTATTGAATCTTTGAAGATTTTCTTAGAGCCACTTTCCGATAGGAAGTTTTTCTTATACTTATAGATTATGCTGATTTTCAAACTCTGGCAAAACTTTTATGCTGTTCTAACTTTTAAAATTTCTGATTTTTTAAATCAATCATTCTTTATTGAGTCTTTTTCAAATACGAGATACAACAAATCCGGGAATAAAAAATTTCAACTTGCGGAATCTGTTATTGACAGGGCAATTGCCGATAGAAGCTTTTCCGAATTCAGTTCCGAAAAATCAGTCCGCAAAACCTTTTTATCAACATTCGAATACAGAGCGCAGTCTCCCTGCTTTGAAACAATCAGACCCGAAACTGTTTCCTCTGTTTCCGATATAAAAATTATCTCCTCGAGCATTTCACTTACAATCAGGTTTGTACATGACTGCAGCTGAAGATGAGTATTGTTTGTATAAACGGAAATAAGGTAACCTTCATCTGCTTCCGGATAAATCTCAACGCAAATACCTGAATTAATTTTTTCGTTGCTGATATTTATTGTATAAGAGTTATCAGTTTTCGAAAATTTTTCCGAAAAAAGGCTTTCGATTTTACCGAAATCCTCTTTATTAATATGATTTTTTTGAAGAGTCAATATTGAATAATGATTATAAAAATAATTTCATTTAAAAACCCTAACTGAAAACTTTTGAATTTCAATTAGGGTCTTACGTCATATTTTTTAATTAACGATTTTATCTCACAAGTTTAACATTTGCCGCTTTATGCCCTTTTTTATCTTCTATCAGCTCAAACTCAACATCGGCTCCTTCGTCAAGAGACTTGTAAGATTGGTCTGAAGCAATATCGGAAAAATGAACGAATACGTCTTTTCCGTCATCTGTAACTATAAATCCAAAACCTTTTTTGGCATCAAACCATTTTACTTTTCCCTGTGCCATTGAAAACCCCTTTTGAAATTATTTTATTGCATTTGAAACAAAAACACAGACCTGATTAATTTATTCTTAGTTTCAAATGCCGTTAATAGTCTATGCTTGCTTAAAAGAAATAAATGTATCCAACTTTCTTAAAGCACTGTAAAAATATCTATATCAATTAACTTTGTCAATTGATATTTATTTTTCAGGATATTAATGATATTTAAAAGCATTTTCTTGTCTCAGCTATTTATTACCCAGGTTTAAGATATAAAAATAAACACCGCCTGAAAAGTTTAAACCGTTAAATTTACAGAGTGACTTCCTGCGTTCTATTGTTCGCAATCTCTGATTGGGAATGGCGCTGGATGTGACGAATTCGCTGTGAGGCAACATTTTCAGTTTCATCTCACGGTTGCCTTTCGTTCCATCTCTGATTGGAACGACGCAGTCTGTGAAGAATTCGCTGTGAGGCAACATATTCAGTTTCATCTCAGAGTCACTTCGCGTTCCCAATCTCTGATTGGGAACGGCGCTGATGTGGCGAATTCGGATAAGGAAACCTTCACATAATTCTTGTTATTTTCAGAATTTCCTTACTACCGAAAAGGTAATTTGCCGCTGAACTATACTCCCAGTCTTCCGGATTAAAAACAAGATTCTTTCGAACCGGCTTGTTATGAATATATTCTATTTTCTGATACAGCATCTTTAAACTTATGATCTCCTCCGGGTTAAATCCCTCCTGCCATATTTGATGAAGACTTGTAATTTTGTAATCAGGCTTTACATCTCTGAACTCTTTTAAAATAGAATATTTTTTATCTTCCTGAAGCCGACTTATAATTTCTTTTGCCGTATATTTTTTAAATGACTGCATTATTTTTGATACATTTTCATTCGAAATTATCAGATTAAATTGGTTCTCTATTAATACATAAGCATAAATCAACAGACCATTATTTATTTGATAGAATTTTAAAGCATTTATTAGAATTTTGTAATAATCTTCATTTACAAAAACAGGTATACCGTTTACAATTGTTGAAGTCACAAAGAATAACCGGCTTTCATTGTATATTTTATTCGTGCTTATCATATTGATTTCCATTTGTGTTCCCAATCAGAGATTGGGAACTTGTATTTTATTTTAAGTTTATTTGGCCTCTCTTATGTTCCCAATCGGAGATTGGGAACACTCGCTGCATTCTTCCATTCACTTTTAATTTTCATTATGTGATTTTAAAATTTTGTCTAGGAACAAATAATACAACACCTCACGCAAGCTAAATAAAGCGCTTCTAAAAATCAAAATTATTTTTGACAACTTGTGAAAATGGGATATGTAAATTTATATCTATACAAGAGAGTTACAGGAGAGAGGTTTTTGGAATGTTAGTTCATTCAGTTGCTTCGACTTTAAAAATATTCTTGCTTTAAAATAAAAAAATCCGGAAGATCCTGAGATCATCCGGGTGTTAAACAAATTTTTCACCGGAGATTATTTACCTTTTATAATCCTTTGCATACTCCACATAGCTAACCGCACTTTGTCTTATCTTATTTATTTCTTCTTCGGTTAAATCTCTCATTATCTTTGCAGGAATGCCGGCTGCAAGGACTCCTTCCGGAATAACAAAGTTCTCTTTGACTAATGAGGCTGCGGCAACAATTGAATTTGAATTGACTACAGAATTATCCAGGACTATCGCTCCCATTCCTATCAGGACATTTGATTTTATGATGCATCCGTGTAATGTAGCATTATGTCCGACGGTTACATCGTTCCCAATATTCAGCGGGTATTTTTTGTGAGTTACATGAAGAACGCATCCATCCTGTATGTTCGTCCGTTCTCCTATTGTTATAGAATTCACATCACCTCTTATCACAACATTAAACCAGACGCTTACATCTCTACAAAGAATTACATCGCCGATGACAACGGCATTTGCAGCAATGAAAACACTTTCATTAATCTTAGGATAAATATTCTTGTAACCGATTATCATTTAAAGAAATGTGTGTTAGAATGTTTTTAAGGAGTCTTTATCGCCGGCAAGATTAATTTCGATTTCACCCTGTCGAAGGTTCACTTTATCAATTGGAAACATTTCGATATTTTCTCTTGCCCACTTCGCCGCTATACCATTCAGCGGACTCGTGATGTTGTAAGTCTGGTATGTTATCATCTCGCCGATCTGATAAACAATATCCACTAAAGTCTCCCCGGATGCCCAGTAATCGCCAATGCAGATATCGTGAGGCGATGCCATTCTGAAATTCGGATGAAATGTTTCCGAGATCATATAGCTCTGCGGTTTCATTCTCGGATAATCAGCGTGAAGATAAATTTCAAACTTGTGTTCTCTGATGATCTCCAGCTCTTTTTTATCTTTAGAAGGGCTCTCTGTTAATCTCAATCCTTTAACATTTTTAAAAAAAATATAATATCTTTCCGGAGGAAGAAAATCACCTTCATACTCAAAACGGATATAAGGATGATCAGAAAATTCCTCTTTCATTTTCTTAAAATCCGATATTAACCTTCTCTGACGCGGACTCATTTTAATTTAAGCTTTTAGATTTTTTAACATTTAGCAATTACAATTTGAAATTAACAATTAATATTAGACCTGTCACTGGTCATTAACCAACGGCAGCTCCAGTACCTGTCCTACTTTAAGGTCCCACTTACTCTTAAGATTATTCTTCTCGATTATGAGCTGAACGCCTGATTTATTTTTATAGTATTCATCAGAAATTTTATCAACTGTATCACCTGGCTTAACTGTATATTTAGTTAATGCCTTGCCTGAATCAACCTTGTTAGAATTATTCTTATTTTCTTTAATACTATTATTACTTATCTCAGTGTCTTTGATATAACTATTTAATTTTTCATTTAACTTCTGATTGCTGTCTCTCAATTCCGATAAATCTTTGCTGTACTCATCTTTAAGCAGCGCCTTCTGCTTCAGGTCATATAAATTATAAATAGTAAGTATCAATAACAGCAGAGTCAGTAGCAGAAGACCTAAAATTATTATGTTCCTTGTATCGGTTTTAATATTTTTCTTCTCTTGGTTTTCGTCCCGGTATTTTTTATCGGGTTCATTTATTTCCGGATTAACAGTCACATGAAATTCAGGGTCATCGAGTCCTTTGAAATCATCCTCCCCGTTATTATTATAAATATAAAATCCCTTTGCC
>JBBRTN010000037.1:0-9531 GCA_038244395.1 Ignavibacteria bacterium | reverse complement strand
GGCATTCCTCTGGCAATTTTTGTTTACTACAAGGATAAAGTAAAAGAACGAAGGTTAAAGGAAAAGGAAGCGCTGTTTACAAGCCATTCTCTTTATGCTGATTATTTAAAGCTCTGTCTTGATAATCCCGAACTGGAGGTCTATAATACTTCACTAACAAATCCCGCATATTCTCAAAAAGAAAAGAAAGAATTAATCATCTTCGAAATTTTATTCACATACCTTGAAAGTACATTTCTCTATTATGAAGATCAGTCCGGTGAAATAAGAAAAAAACGATGGGAAGGATGGGTAAATTATATTGCAGATTTTTCATGTCAGGAAAATTTCAGGAAAGCCTGGGAAGTCACAAGCGGGCAATGGGACAGGAATTTTATGCGGTTTATGAATGATGTAATGAACAAAAAATAGTGTTGAAATTAATTCTAAAAATAAAAGTCTTGTCATTAATTAAAATCATTACAGCAAGCAAAATAAAATGATAAAAAAAATTTGTTTCCTCTTTTTACTTTTTCTTTTATTGAATCCCTCTATAACAAAGAGTCAAAACAATAATAATAATAATAACCCATTTATAAACAGGCAGTTAATAAATCTTATTAACAATACCGGCGAAGCTTATTTGCTTTCTGCAAACCGGCCTTATGTTGAAATGGAAACAACACAGCCTGGCAAAGGAAAAGCCGAGTTTAATTCTTATCCGTCCGGCGGAGGTGGCTATGTTGATATACCCTTTTATGTAAATTACGGAATCGGAAAAAGAATCTCTGTATTAGGCAGCATAGATTTATTTACTACCGGTTATAGCTTCGTTGGAAATAAGTTTAACGGAATCGGTGATTCTTACGCCGGAATATTATATCAATTTCAGAAATCCAAAATATTGGAAAATTTTGTGCAAGGCGTTATAAAGATTCCGACAGCAAGCGTCTCAAATCATATCGGCACCGGAAAAGTCGATTATCATCTCGGACTTTGTCAGTCCTTTACAACGAATAAATTTTTATATACTCTGACCGGTGACTTTGAACTTTTAGGCAAGTTAAATTTTCCTTCACCTAATTCCGGAGTATATCCTCCGGTTGTTACCAAAGCTTTGGACAGTCTGGAAAAGCAATATGATTATTCATTTGAGCAGCAGCTTGATTTGGATTTTGAGCCCAGTTATTATATCACATCGAGCTTGAATCTTGAAGCCGGAGCAACTTTTTCTAGGAACATGAAATTGAATTTTAATGCAACCGGTTTCTATTCCGATTTAAATTATTATTTTACAGATAAAGTATACGGTTATTCCGGGGCGGATTTTACTCAGTATTTCCCTGTGAAATATAATTATTCTGATTTTTATGCGGGTGCAGGATACGATCCGAATGATAATCTGGAATTAGAACTGAACCTGTCAATTAGTCTTAAAAACTCTTCGAGTTATTATCTGAGCACGACAATCACCTACAGTTATTGAGAGATTATGCCTGAGAAATTTAGAGTAATTCAGATTAATGGACTTTATAATAATAATTGTATATAGTCTTTGATTTTAATAAATTTAATTCCAATAAATTTTTAAAAAAATCATTCTTAAACCCTTAAAAAAAGAAAAATGAAAAAACTATCTTTACTCTTTATAATGATCATGCCGCTACTTCTGTTCATTTCAAACAAAGCTTTTTGCCAGTCATGGCTGCCGGACCCTGTCAAATCGCCTTATGCGGAAGCACTTGTAGGCACATGGGTCTCCACTCCGTATGAGTTCATGGGAAATACAAATCAGGACGTCGATACTTACAAGATGATTCTTAACGGACAGTATATGGAAATTGATATAAAAAGAACCGACGATAAGGGCTTCACTTATGAAGGAAAAGAAATCGTGATTCCTTCCTCTGACGGAACAATGACAGGAACATATTATGATGTCTTCGGAAAAGATCATAGCTCAACATACACCGGCAGGATGGACGGTAACAAAATTATACTTAACAGCTCAAGCCTTGTAGGAAAAGGCACCCGTGAAATAACCATTGACGGAGATACAATGGTTAGTAATGTGACTTTTGTGATGACCGACAAATCCGGAAATTCTTCACCCGAGCAGAATATTACAATTACATATAAGAAGCAAAATTAAAAGATCATTGACTGAAATGAGTCCCGTCTCTTATGATGGGGACATTTATAAAAACTATTTCATGCTTTGAAATTCCCGGCTTTTCTAATCAGCCAGTTCTTTGCTCCAAGCGGATTGCCGTGCATTCCTTTAATCTCCTTTTTCAGTCCGGCAAGGATAATATCATTCCTGTGTGAAATGCCTTCGGATTTAAGTTTGGTCAGCTCGTTTACAAATTTCAGAAATTCATAATGCGCGATTTTCTGTTCTTCGTCTATTAACTTTTCATTTTTCAGATAATGCCTGAAGGCATCAATGGCAGAAAACGTTTGTTCATATAAATTCTTTTCGTAATAAATTCTGATAGAATAACTCTTTACCATTACCTTCATAATAAAGAGCCTGAAGCTGGTTTTTGAAAAATATTCAAGCGCTGAGTCATAATCTTTTTTCCTGTATGCGAGAAAAGCTTTGCAATAATTAATTGTATTTAATTTTTCTTCAGCAGGTGATATGCCTTCCTCAAAATTTTTCATAAATTCTTCAGCCCATTCATATTCTCCAACCATGCAGGCTGATGTATATGTATTTACAAAATTAACAAAGAGAATATATTCCGGTAACTGAATTTTTCTCTCAACCATTTCCCTGAAAACAATGAACCTGTCTTTGTAAAAAGACTCGTCACCCAGCTTAAGTCTGTAAGCGGCAAATGAATTGGCCACAAGCAGTATGTAATATATATCTTCACCGGAAAGATTATCTATATATTTTACCTTGGATTTCAAAAGTGACCTGTAATCTTTTTCATCTCTCGATAATTCAAGTGCAATTATCTGTTTATAAATTCTGCCTGAAGGAATGTCTTCGAACTCTTTATCCTTTATATATTCCCATATGTTATCAAACATTTTCATTTCAAATTGAATATTTCCGTGATTTTTATTTGTAAGCATTTTAGAATAGTTGCGAAGCAGTACAATCAGTGTGTATTGTAAATAAATATTAAATTCATTTTGAATAAGATTGAACGCGTATCCCGATTTTATAAATTTGTAATGCGAAGTAGTGACCCGGGCAAGCTGATATTTATTCTCAAAATAAAATTCATCTCTTATTTTCAGACTGTCAAGATGCTTATTTATCTGTTTCTCTTTTTGCAGATAAAGACCGTCGAGCCTTCTCTCGTGAAGCTCCTCCAGTAAATTTATATCGTTTTCAATTCCTTTTTTTTCAGAAGCAATTGTTTTCAGAAATAATAATGAGAGCTGGTAGAGGTCGGAAATAAAATTCTTTATCTTAAAGTAATCGAATTTTTCCCTGCTGAATATTTTCCTGAAAATATTTTCCTCGGTAAATTCATTCGAATCAAAACCGGGATAATAAACCAGTATCTCTTCATTCAGCTTTATGACATTAACGTTTTTATTAAAGTAAGGCGAATTTACAAAATCCCGGAATCTGGCAATCTCGGATTTTGAAAAAGTCTTAAGCAGTTTTATTAACTTAGTATTTACCATCTCTAATTTTTTGACTCATGAAATTTTAAGAATTATGCTGGAGAGAGAATGAAATTGCCGAACTGCTTCAATTCATTTTTATCCAAGGATCAGAGGAGCTCTTTCAGCTGTGGTTTTTTCATGTTTCATAAATATATTTAAGCTACACTATTAAATTGAATGCAATTTCCCCAATTAATGAAACAATTTCAATGTAGTTGAATCCATCAGGGCTCTTTGCGTGCTACTGTAGCCGGTCTTGCAAAGTTATTTTTAAAGATTGAATTGAAAATTAATTTCTATTTCGGATTCAATTGAAATTGTAACAATAAATTTATTTTGGACACTACTGATTCAAATCAATCCGATCAATCCTGATCAATCCCAAACTGAAGAAATTGCATTCAAATAAAAAAAATAATTATTTAATTTATTGTCAAAACAAAAACCGGTCTGCGGGGAAATGTCGTATTATTTTTTATTGGACCCCATTTTAAAAAAAGAAATGAAAATATTATTATACGTCACAATATTCTTACAGCTTTTTATATTAAGCTGTACTCAAAAAACAACACCACCTGTCAGCATTAAAAATCAAAATGAAAGTGAGAATACAATGAATGATTCAAAAGAAGTAAAAAATCCTTACTACTCAAATACAGATACAACCAGACTTAATGTATCGGACGCCGAATGGAAAAAGATATTACCGGACAGTGTTTATGCGGTCGGACGCGACAAGGAAACGGAGCGCGCATTCACAGGAAAGTATTGGAACACAACAGGCCACGGCACATACTATTGCGCGGTCTGCGGGAATAAATTATTCCGCTCGGATGAAAAGTTCGGCAGCACATGCGGCTGGCCGAGTTTCTTTGAAACAGTCAGACCAAACAGTGTAATCTATGTGTCAGATGACTCGCATGGTATGCACAGGACAGAAGTGCTTTGCGGAAGATGTGATTCTCATCTCGGACATTTATTTGACGATGGTCCTCCTCCGACAGGAAAAAGATACTGTATGAATTCAATTGTACTGGACTTTATAGCGGATGATACTTCAAAAGTTAAATAAATTCGCAAAGACATAATAATTATTTTTATCTCAAAAGCACTGCAATCTTAAAGCAAAGTTTTTAAAATAAATAATTTTAGAAACTTAACTGAAAAGTTAATCTCATCTTATATAATATTGAAATATTACTCTGAGAATCTTCCTTATACTTTCATGTATTTAACTGAATACAATTAAAAATAATAATTGTATAAATTATTGTAAATGGACTCCAATTTTTTAAAAATCTTCAGAAATATTCAATGGAAAAAATAGAAGCATATGACGCAATTATAATCGGAACCGGTCAGGCGGGAAAGCCGCTCGCAATAGGACTCGCAAAGGAAGGATGGAAGGTTGCAATAATTGAAGAAAGATTTGTAGGCGGCTCATGTATAAATTACGGATGCACACCTACGAAAGCAATGATAGCAAGCGCCAGGGCAGCATATATTATATCAAGGAGCAACGACTTTGGAATTCATACAGGGGCTGTGAAAGTTAATCTCGGTGAAGTCGTCAGAAGGAAAGACAAAATTGTAAAATCGTTCCGGAAGAGTTCAGAACATTCACTTGAATCGAATAAGAATGTTAAATTGATTTTTGGAACAGCTTCTTTTTTATCCGGAAATGAAATTCTAATTAAATTAAAAAACGGGAATGTAAAAAAAATAAAATCCGAAAATATTTTTATAAATACCGGTACAACGCCATTCATCCCTGAGATTGAAGGGCTTGGGGAAATAGAATATTTTACTTCGGAAAGTCTGATGAACTTAAAAAAAATACCCGAACATTTAATAATCATTGGGGGAGGATATATTGCCACGGAGTTTGGACAAATGTTCAGAAGGTTCGGAAGCAAAGTAACCATGATTGAAAAAAGCAAACGATTACTTTCATCCGAAGATGAAGACGTCTCGTGTGAGATAGAAAAAATCCTGACAGATGACGGTCTGAAAATATTTACTTCAGCTGACATACAAAACGTGAAGAAAACCGGCAAGGAAAATATAAAGGAGAATATAAAGAAGAATATAAGTATAAAACTTAAAATCAATTCCGGTAATACTAACATTCCTAAACAAAAGATAATCACCGGCACGCATCTATTGATTGCAGCGGGAATGAAGCCTTCAACTGATAAGCTTGATCCCGGCAAAGCAGGCATTAAGACTGATGATAAGGGATTCATTAAAGTAAATGAAGTTCTTATGACTAATATAACGGGAATATATGCGCTTGGTGATGTCAAAGGGGGACCGGCATTTACACAGATATCTTATGATGATTACAGAATTGTTTTTTCTAATCTTACCCGCAAGCCCAAAACTAAAATCAAAACAACTAAGGACCGGATGGTGCCATATACCGTATTCATTGACCCGCAGCTCGGGAGAGTAGGGATGAATGAAAAAGAGGCCAAGGAAAAGGGAATAAAATTCAAGTCCGCAATATTCTCCATGAAATATTCAGCGCGGGCAATTGAGACTGGCGAGACCAGAGGTTTTATTAAAGCACTTGTAAATAAAGCCAATGGTAAAATCATCGGAGGCGCAGTTCTTGGACCCGAAGGCGGTGAGATAATGGCTATTTTAGAAATTGCAATGATTGGCAGTTTAAAATATACGCAATTAAGAGATGCAATATTTTCACATCCGACATTTTCGGAGAATCTGAATAATCTTTTCCTGAAATTTGATTTTTAAAAATATAAAAAATTTTATACTGGTCGTTTCTTTATGATGATTATGATTATGATTCTGATTCACGGAAAGGATTTCTTTTTCGCGAAGCGGTAAGTGGTTTACTTGTTTTGAAATGAAATTTATCTTTTGAATTTTTTTCCATTAACTTTTCAATTTCATACAGTTTACTTTTTATTTCTTTTATTAATTTTTTTACGGCTATGATTTCTGCATCTGTCATTTTATTATTTTTGATTATGGCGTTAAGATACACAAACCTGATTTTGAATAATAATAATTTATTTTTACCGGACAGGAAAATAATTTTCGATCTTATAACTAAACATTTTAACCATTCTATATGCGAAACAAACGGCACCTTATATACCTGATCTCCGGAGGCTTGTTAATAAGTTTTCTTTTGAGTCTTGCCGGATCTTTTTTCCCTCCGCAGAGTCAGGTTCAGACATTGTTATTCAAAGTAGACGCATTATTTGCAATTTCAGCATTTGCATGCCTTAGCGCAAAAACAAGTTCAGAAAAATTTGAGATTCCCTCTGCAGGATTTTCCGTGCTGGCAATTGCCCAGGGATTATTTCTTGCAGAAATTGACAAAGCATATCACTGGAATTTTGATACTTCCGATATCGGTATCCTGTTTATGATTCCGGCTGTCATAATGATTTCATACTATACTGTTTTTCCTAAATGGCTTCGCATCGGCGGAATAATTTCGCTAATACCTTTTGTATTTCTTTTACTGATACGTGTATCGACTGATTTTCAGAATACTTCACTACTGGAAAATAGTATTTTTTTGTTGTATCAGACTGTGACGCTTTGCTGGGCATGGCAAATATGGTTAACAAGGAATGATTCACCGGGGCAGAAAGTTTAAGTAAATATGGTTCCTTCCTGATAACGTCTATATAAAAATAATTTCAATAAACTTAATTTAATAACTTAAAAAATAATACAATGATAAAGAAAGGACTTATGGTAAGGCTGACTCCCAAACCGGGTAAGGAAAAAGAGGTAGAAGATTTTCTTAACTCGGGATTAGCAATTGTAATGGAAGAGCCAGGTACCATTACGTGGTATGCTGTTAAAATTGGAAATTCTGAATTTGGAATCTTCGATACATTTGAGAAGGATGAAGGACGCAAAGCACATCTTTCCGGAAAGCTCGCCGAAGCGCTAATGGCAAAGGCTCCGGAGCTTTTGTCAAAAGACCCGGTTATTGAGCAGGTAGATATTATAGCTTCAAAATAAATTCTGTAAAAAATTTATCTCTCTTTAAAAATCTGTCATTCAGCATTCGGACAAAATCTCATTAGAAATAAAGCGTCAGAGAAGATTATTTTCTCTGACGCATATAAAAAAAATGTTACAATAAATATTTTAATGTTAAATCAAGGACCAGTCGAAACTGGCGGCTGATATTGCGGGACTAAATTATTAACGGGTTTAATCGATTTTAAATATGCGAATATTGCTTTTAACTCATCGTCAGACATTTCTTTAAAATACTCCCACGGCATCGGCGGCATTAAACTCCTGGCAGCAGGAATACCTTTGTACTTCCCTTCCCGGAGCGCTGTAATAAAATTACTTTCCTGCCAGTTGCCTATCCCGGTCGCATCAGGCGTGAGATTAGCTGAGTAAGATATGCCCCATGGACCAACCCATGAAGTCAGGGTTTGTGTAACTACGAGTCCTTTACTTTCCACCATTTTACGGTCAATGTCAGGAGGAGGCATTTGCGCGGGGTGCCCGGACAATAACAAAGCTTCATCAGGAACGGGTCCCTGAGGTGTCATCTTCTTTGGCGTATGACAATCCCCGCACCCGCCGATTATAGTGAGATGCTCGCCCCACCTTACTTGGCTGTCAAAACCACCGAAATTTTGTTTCTGATTTGTTTCCTTTTTGGTTCCGATATCGTTACACCGGGAAAAAAGAAACACACATGGCAGCAAAACTAAAAAGAGTAAAATAATTTTATCTTGCATGTTTTTTAATTTAATTTAAAAATAAATTTAATAGCAAAGATATATCATTTTATTTTAAAATCAAATATTTATTTTTTATGAGTACTCTGTGTTAAAATTTTGAAATTATAAAGTGATTGCAGGTAAAATATCTACAATTATAATCTGGTATGGCTTTAAAAAAAAGAAGCAGGAATAGACTGATCCAATTCCTGCTTCCATTACATATCATTTTAATTCAGATAAATTTTCTGAATTATTATTTTTTATTGTCGGTATTATCCTCTTTAATCTTCTCCTGTTCAATTTTTTTCTGTTCAATTTTCTTTAAACCGGATTTAATCACCATTTTCCTAGTAATATTCCCGGAATTTTTTGCAACCGGCAATGCTCCCGGAGGCACAGATTTTGAGACAAAATTATAAGTGTTATTATCAGCAATTGTCTGGTCTGTTATATCAACAAATCTGTCTCCGGTCAAATCGGTTTTTAAATATCCGGAAGCAAAAGCATTCGCATCATTATCAATGAGTCCGTTGTCAGTCAAATCAACTGTTCCGTCCTGATTGACATCTCCGCTGTAAATGCAGTACTTCGAGGATTTTAAAACCATATTACTTCCATAAGCCTGTGATGAGGCGGTTGTGAAATTGTAGCTAAAGGAAGAACCCAAAACATATGATTGTCCGCCTGCTTTGCTCCATGTTTCAATACCGTTCCTGCTCTTAACCTGCAGATAGTAAGTTCCGGTAGGCGCAGATGCAAATAAGAATGACCCTGTAAAGTTTAAAGAGTCAATAACGGATTTTGCAGAATCAACTATGGCATAAGGTGAAGTAATGTTTCGCAAAATAATCCGCACTGTATCTCTGATATTTAATTTGTTTAAAGGTACGTTATAAAATCCTTCAATCGCAAGAGTAATGAACACCGGCACTGAAAGTCCCACATTCAGTCTGACTCTGACATCTTTTAAAGGATTTACCGGATCGTTTGAGCTTACCCTTACTCTGCCTGTATAAGTACCGACTGCCAGTCCTGTGCTGTTGAATATTACATCGACATTCTGATTACCTCCCGGAGAGACCGTTCCCGATAAAGGATTTTCCGTAAGCCAATCCAATCCGCCTTTTTGAATCCTAACAGCTAAATTATTATGGACATAAGTATTATTGAAAACTACCTGGAG
>JBBRTN010000036.1:0-9641 GCA_038244395.1 Ignavibacteria bacterium | reverse complement strand
TTCCCAAATACAGTGAGCTGACTCATACGCAAAACCTTGATGCCTTTGAGAAAAAAATAAACTCACTCTTAATTTTCGGTATCACGATTATTCTCTTCCTTATACTTTTTAAATTCTCACTGCGATTTGATTCTAACCTGCTGAAATTTATTTTCTTTGCTATTATTCTTGTCGCCATCAGGTTCGTGTGGCTTGAGTTCCATTTCCCTTCAAAGACAATTGACAGTGAAATATTTTCTCCGGGGTTTTACGCGTCCACTTACGGATTTGGAGCTGCAAAATCCATAGGCGAGCTTTTGATCACTTCTGTTTTTGTGCTGATAATTTCCGTTTATGGAATCAAGCTTGCTTCCAAAAAAGGAACGCGGGAAAAATCCGGTCCAGGTCTGCTTAACAGGATTTTAGTTAATACAGAAACTGTTTTTCTCCTGATTAGTTTTTTCGCAATTATATATTTATTTGGCTCGGTTACTCAAAGCATAATCTTCGACTCTAACCTTAAATTCCTTGACAGGACAAGCATCATACCGAATTTTGAACTGTTCATAATTCAGCTCACAATTTTAATTTTTTCATTTTCCTTATTTACGCTTCTTTCCTGCATTGTAATTTTAATCTATAAAAATTCTTTAACAGGCATTTACCGGAATAAATATCTTAGGAAATATTTTATATTCATACTTCTGTTTGTGTTGTTGTTAGTCAATCATATTTTTGCACCGGCATTAGATGGCTTTAAAATTGATTATATATACAGGGTTCTGATAATTATACTCAGCGTATTCTTCGGGATTTATCTCGCAAAAAAGATCACTCTCTTAAAGGAATATAAAATTTTCTCCGTGAAGAATTTCTCCCTGGCAATTCTCTTTTGCATAATCACAATCCCGGGAATTCTACTGGAAAAAATCACTTCGCAGGAAACATATTTCGTCGAGCTTATCGGAAGAAAAATTTCAGAGAAAGATGATGACAGAATAAAATTTTTACTTACCACGGAGCTTTCAAATATTTCTGAAGACAAGAAACTGGAAAACAATATAAAGAATAAGAATAAACTTCCGGAGCTTGCATTTTCAATATGGACTGACAGTAAGTTCAGCGAAGAGAATTTTAATACATCTATAATCGTGCTTGATACCAATAAAAAAGTGCTGAGTGATTTTCTATTTAATTCACAGAGCCTGAATACGGATTCGATTGTAAAATACGCGGAGAATAATTTTTTCCGGAAAATGGAAACCTTCAAACAACCTTACAGCGATACTTCATCTGTCCAGGATACTCTCCTGTCCGGCGAGCCTGATGAAGGCGAAGACGATCAGCCCGGCGGTAACAGTCCTGATGAAATAAATAATCTGTCCATTTCTGATAACATAATTATTTTAAAGAACGAAAACGACAAATATTATCTCGGGATTGTCCCGATAGAAATAGTAGACCTTAAGAACACTGTTTTCCAGACTAACCTCGGGTATCTGCTGATAGCAGTGCAGTATGAATCAAAGAATTTTCTTACCCAGTCTTCAATGCAGATTTTTAAAAATTATTCCAAAGATAATCTTTTTGATAAGCTGATTTCAACTCCTATAATAACAGAATACATTGGAGGCGAAATAGTCAGCTCCTCAAATCAGGATTTATCGAAGGCAAATACACTTTCACTCGAGGCCTTTCGCGAAGCAATAAAGTTTAAGAATGATAAATTTGACTGGCGGTATGAAGTAATCAACAACGACAGGTACAGAACTTTTTATATCCAGGCCGCTCCGCAGGAAAACTCCGGATATGAAAGAATATTTTCAATAAGCCTTAAGCGAAATGATTTCAAGCTGACGACTTTTTTTTATTTAAAATTTATTTTATTTGTTGTAGCTGTTTATCTTTTTTTTCTGGCAATAATATCCATATTTCTGCTGATGAAAATCCGCAAGTTCAGGATGAATTTCCGGGAGAAACTTTTTGCATCATTCTTCATTGTCTCTGTAATTCCCATAGTGCTGCTTGCTATTTATACGAGGAGCTTTATCAAGGACAAATACGACAGTAATTTCCAGAGTCAGATAATCTCCGACCTGAATCTCGTTTCGCAAAGCCTGAAAGGCAACCAGCTGATCTTAAATAATCTTGATAGTCTGAGCAAGGAGCAGAACAAGCAGCTTGCGAAATCACTTTATCAGACTGAAAAGAATTTTAATTTATACTTAAAGACAAAATTAGTTTCGACTACCAATGAAGAGTTGTATAAATCTGACTTGCTTGATACGAGGGTTGATGCTGACGCTTACTATAATATCGTTTACCTGAGAAAAGATTTTTTCTCAAAGACAGAAGAGATAGGAGTCTACTCTTTTATTGTCGGCTACAAACCTTTCTTTGATTCAAAGAATAATATTGTCGGGCTGATGTCGTCACAGGCTGTATACAAACAGAATGAAATAAATGAGGAGCTGACAGAGATCTTAACGTTCATATTCGGAATTTATTTTATTGTCATAATAATACTCCTCGTGTTCGTGACTTTTTTAACAGACAGGATTTCAAAACCGATTCTTAAACTGCAGGATGCTACGGATAGAATTTCCCAGGGAGAAAGCAATGTAGAGCTGAAAATTAAGCGAAAAGATGAGATCGGAAATCTTGTTGATTCGTTTAATAAGATGACTAAGGAGCTCGAAAGTTCGAAAATCAAATTGAAGAAAGCGGAGCGTGAAGCCGCATGGAGAGACATTGCAAGACGGGTTGCACACGAAATAAAAAATCCTCTTACACCGATGAAGCTTTCTATCCAGCATTTATATGACGTTTATAATAACGGGAATAAAAATAATTTTCCTGAAGTGCTGAAGAAAACCAGGAATATTATTATAAATGAAATTGATAAGCTTAACAGGATTGCAACGGAGTTTTCTACCTTTGCAAAACTCTCAGGAAGAAATTATGAAAAGACCGACCTGAATGAAGTGATAGAGGAAGTAGTCTCACTTTATAAATTATCTCCGGATATAGAATTCAAAGAAAATCTTGATAAGAGTATTGATAAAATATTAGCCGATAAGCAGGAGCTTAACAGGGTCTTTCAGAACCTGATAAAAAATTCTATTCAGGCAATAGAAGATTCCGGGCTTATTGAGGTAAAGACTTATACAGAGGGTGACCTGATCATTGCGGAAGTAATAGATAACGGCGAAGGCATTGACCATGATACAATAAATAATCTGTTCGAGCCTAACTTCTCTACGAAGACCGGCGGAATGGGGCTTGGACTTGCCATCACTAAAAAATCTCTTGATGATATGAAGGCGGAGATTAAATTTGAGTGTAATCCTGATAAGGGAACAAAAGTTATTATTAAATTCAGATCAAATATTAATTACTAAAAAATGTTAAAGAATATTAAGAATACAAAAGAATTTATCAAAGCTTGAAGTCAAATTATTATTTTTATTTAATAATTCCGGTCGTATTATTCTTCTGTTCCTGTGCAAATCAGCTTCCGCCATCCGGAGGCGAGGATGACAGGACTCCTCCGAAAATAATTTCCATTACCCCTAAACCGAATACAGTCAATTTCAGAGGCAATAAAGTAAAGATAAAATTCGATGAATATGTTGACAGGAGAAGCTTCGAGGAATCGTTTTTTATTTCTCCGAGACCTGAGGGAGAAAATAAATTTGACTGGAGCGGAAAAGAGGTTGAGGTTGGATTTCCAAAACCATTAGACAAAAACAAAACATATGTTATAGTCATCGGAAAGGATTTGAAAGACTTCAGGGGCGGCAACAAAATCGAATCACCCCTGACTTTTGCTTTTTCGACGGGAGAGAAGATAGATGAAGGAAAAATTTCAGGAAGGGTATATGCGGATAATTATGAGCGGATAAAAGTTCTTGCATATCTTAAGAACGGAAAAACAGAAGATGATTTGAATCCTGAAAATCATTTGCCAGAATACATTACGCAGGTATCACAGGACGGGGCTTTTGTATTCACAAATTTGCCTGCAGGTGATTACAGGCTTTTTGCCATAATTGACGAAGACAGGAATAATAAATTTGATAAAGATGCAGACCGTGTTTCCGCGCTTTCACAGGACTACACACTGACGAAGGATTCTATGGAGGCAGGCGAAATAAATTTTGTGCTTAAGGAATTCGATACTGATAAGACTAATCCGGAATTTCTAAAACTCCTCGCTCCGGATTCTTTAAATTATATTCATTCAAATATTCCTCCAAACGGAAAAAACATTCCGCCTGATTATAAATTTTATTTTTATTTTAGAGATAATGAGTTATCCAAACCGGACATCGTAAATAATTTTTCCCTGACTGATACGTCAACAGGCAAATCATACCGGCTTGTATTTAACTGGCTTAATGATTCTTTAGCTGAAATTTTTTCAACTGAGAAATTTGCATTATCATCTGTATTAAAAATTGCTATTGACTTAACGAAGACAAATAAAAAATATTTTTATGAGGTAACCTTCACTACAGACGGGAAAAATTCACTGGGAAAAGTATCGGGGAAAATAGTTTCAAAAGATACGGTTACTTTGCCGGTGGTGATAAAGCTGTATAACAATGAAAACCCGTTCATCTCATACACCCAAAAGCTTACAGACACAACTTCCTTTGAGTTTGCCGAAGTTGCCGAAGGAAATTATACACTGGTTTCTTTCTTGGATGAAGATGAAAACGGAAAGATCGGCAGAGGTGAATATTTTCCCTTTAAGCCGGCAGAGAAATTTGTCATTTATGAAAAGGAGATTAAGGTAAAAGGCGGATGGAATGTCGATAATGTTTTTTTGAATTACTAAACCTTTCTGTGTATATAGGATTTAATTTTATAGATCAGGTTATACATCAGCAGGTCCGGGAAAATATTACTTTCAATATCTGTAATTGCTTCTTCAATGCTGCATAGGATTTTGTAATTCTGTGAATCGAAGTTTGAAACAAACCTGCTCATCCTGTCCGCTTTATCCTTATTAATAATCAGTTCTTCATTTCCCAGTGATTTCTGCATTATGTCTCTGAACCATGCAGCAAGCAATATCAAAAACTGCCTGACTCTTTCTTTGTCTTTTTTCCCGGTTATGAAATCAATGTCATTACCGAGTTTAAGATATTGATTCGTTAAAACTGAAGTCAGCAGGTCAAGCACTTTTTCTCTGAGCTCAAGATAATTCCTGCTCAGAATGTCATTACATTTTGTGATACTCCCGTCTGACAGCCACGCGAAAAATTCTGCATCAGGCTTTTTGACAGTATTATACTTTTGGCTTATATATTTTATCAGATTATCGTTGCTGATGCTGTCAAATTTTATTTTCTGACACCTTCCGATAATTGTCGGAAGCAAAGAATTTACTTTTGAAGTTGTTAAAATCAGGATTGAATCTTTGGGCGGCTCTTCCAGTATCTTAAGCAGGGAATTTGCGCTTTGGGGATTCATCATATCTGAATCAGAGATTAGGAAAACTTTTTTCTTGCCTGTCCTTCCTGTAAAATATATTTCTCTTTTGATTTGCCGGATGCTTGAAATCCTGATGTCGTTTGCCTTAGGCAGTGAAATCTTATAATACTTATCCGAAATTTTTTCATCTATCTCTTCGAGGTATTTTAAATAATCTTCCTTTTCAAGTTTCTCCAGGGGACTGGTATCTTCGTCGGTTTCATTTTTTCCTGTAGGAAGCGCGATAATATATTTGAAGAGAGGAGATCTGAATGAATTTATTTCTATACAGTTTTTGCATTTATCACATGCTTCGTTTCCGTTGACAGGTTCATCACAGTTTAGAAGCTTTGCGAATTCAACAGCAGCGGCATCTTTACCCACGCCTTCATTTCCGTAAAAAATATAGGAATGGGAAATTTTCCCGCGGATGAAAATATTCTTAAGGATTTCCTTGACCCTGTCCTGACCTATGATATTTTCCCACATAAAAAATTTATTAACCTTATCAATTTTATTAAATTTATCAGAAAGAATTTCCTATTCCAAACTGGAGATTATACTTGTCGCTGAAATTACACCCCTGAGCAAAAATCCAGTTGGAGCCGCCTACAGGACCCGGCTGCGGGTCATAAATTTTAAATCCCACTTCCAGCCTGACTGCGCCTATGATTGTATAATATCTTAATCCACCTCCTGCGGCAAGAGCTAATTCATTAAATTTAAATTTCCATACTTCAGACCATGCATTACCAAGGTCTATAAACGTGGCAAATCCTAAATCCCTGAGATAAATATTTTTTGCATTCAGAAAAGGTTTGATTCGGTGTTCAATAGAATTTTCAATAATAAAATTTCCACCGTACTGCTTATCAAGTACAATTCCCAGCTGCTTTGCTCCCCATCCCCTGATACTGGAGCTTCCTCCGCAGACAAATTTTTCATCTGTAGGCACATAGCCTGAGCTCACAACGTATCCTTGAAACGGGATATCGTTATTACCATATTCAAATAAGATTCCGAATGAGACTTTCCCTGCAAGCACTGCTGATACCTTATCCTCACTCTTGCTTAGATTATAATAAGCTGAATTAAAATCCGTAAACCTGAAAAAACTCCGTGTGTTTGTATTAAAAAGTTTCTTCACCAAATTTCCGAGCAACCCGCTTTCCTGGAATTCATAAGACTGGTAATTTCCTTTAAACGGAAACTGCAGATCATTAACAGTGTTATGAAAAAGACTCAGACCAAGTATGGATGTAAAATAATTCGCAGTAAATTTTTCGATTGTAACTGTACTGTCCCCGCTGGCGACAGTAATATCCTGCTTAAGTATAGTTCTGTAATTTTCCACTGCCCAGTTAGTGGAAATTCTGTTTATATAAGTATAAGTCGGCAAATCATAATTGACCTCAAAGTTATTTCTTATCTGCGTCACATTATTCTGCTCATTGAGGCGGTACTGAATCCCGATATTCCAGTTGCCGGAGATATTCCTGTTATTAAAAAGATAGGGCTGTGAAATTGTGTTTAATAATTCAAGCCGGTTGTCATTTACGGAATGAAAATAAAATCTGGCACTTGCAGTCAGCACCCTGTCATTTTTAAAAAAATATTTATCACTGAAGGAAATACCCGGCCCCAGATAAAATACATTTTGAAAATAGTAACCGAATATTTCCGGGGTCAGGCTGTATTTATATCCTACTATAGCATTGATAGTGAGATAAATTTTCTGATGGGCTGTGTCTATTCTTTCAAAGACAATTCTTGGATTTTCGAGTATGGCGATTCTGGAAATGTTCAGCTCGCTGTTAACGACTTCCGATTTGTTATACACCTGATTTTCCTTGTAGGTAAGTTCTCTTGTAATATCATCCCTGGTAATATTATACTTTTGATTTTTAAAAGTAATAGTCGTTGTGCCGAATACATATCTTAGCTTCGGTGTAAAAATAAGCGTGACATTCACTTTGTTTTTCAGCGACTTCTCATTTGTTTCAAATTTAAAAACTTCCGGATTTTCCTCGACTGCAGTAGCGTAGCCGTTGTTGTACAGGACATTCAGTACTCTGTCCAATTCCAGTTTTATAGTATCTTTAGAATAAAATTTTCCTTCACGGATTAAAAAATCACTTGGCTTGAATATTTTCGCCTTAACACCCGGATCAATACTGTCGAGCCCTTTGTAATTTATTTCATAATATTTGTATCTCTCGTTTTGCTTTATAGTGAAAGCGAGATTTACCTCCAGGTCTTTTTTGTTAATGACAATGCCTGTATCAACGGCAGTATCAAAGAATCCATTATCAAAATAAAATTTCTTGACCCTTTCCACATCAAGCAAATACGTTCCGATATCAAAAGGCTCTCCTTCTTTTGAAGCAAGAAGATTTTTAATGGTGCTTTCGTCAAAAGTCTTACCATCCTGAAAGTTTACATTTATGTTCTCAACCTCGAGAATATCATTTCCATTATTTTGAGCAAATAATTCCGGGCAGAGCGTAATCATAGCTGCGAAAACCAGAATAAGTCTGTATAATTTTTTATTCAAATTAATTTAAGGAATTTTGGATAAAAAAAAACCCAATAATCTTAAATTATTGGGTTCAAAACCGGATTTGTGAAATTTAAAAATCCTTGTTTTCTTCATCATAAAAAAAATCTTCATCCGTTGGATAATCCAGCCATATTTCTTCTATACTTTCGAATGGCTCTTCAGTATCTTCCAGGTCATTGAGATTATTTATTACTTCTTTTGGTGCACCTGTTCTCACTGCATAATCTATCAATTCGAACTTATTGGCTGGCCACGGCGCATCATCCAAATATGATGCCAGTTCTAATGTCCAAACCATATTCTATTACCTCCTGAATTTATATTGTTTTAAATTTTTTCTTAAACTTTGCAATATTAAAAACCTAATCGGATAAAATCAATCTCTTAATCGTGGGTCTAAAGCATCACGCAAACCTTCGCCGATTAAATTATATGTCACAACTGCTATGAAAATCATCAGTCCCGGAAATATAGCAAGCCACCATGCATTGGATGCACCTCTTGCTTCATTCAGTAATGAACCCCAGGTAACTGTTGATGCTGCAACTCCGAATCCTAAATAACTTAAAGCAGCTTCTAAAAGTATTGCACCTGCAATTGCAAAGGCTCCTGATACAAGAACCGGAGCAATTGCATTCGGGATTACATGTCTGGAAATTATTTGCTTACTCGGAAAGCCGATTGAATTTGCCGCTGTAATATATTCCATATTTCTTACTTTAAGAACTTCGCCCCGCATCAGCTTAGCGTCTGTCGTCCATGAAGTCAGACCAATTGCCCACATCACATACCAAATGCTCGAACCGTAAATCGCGACTATAATAATGATTAAGAAAAATATCGGGAAGGTTACCATTATCTCTACAAATCTCATTATTAGGATATCTACTTTTCCTCCGAAGTAACCCGCCATTGATCCTAATACAATTCCAATTAAAAGAGCAATTCCTGCCGCAACAAACCCTACGGACAATGAGACGCGTGAGCCGTGTATAAGGCCTGCAAGCACATCCCTTCCTATTCCGTCAGTTCCGAGGTAATGGTCTCCGCCGGGTGGACTGTAAACATTTGCCAGATCAATTTCCCTTGAGCCGTAAGGAACCGGTGTCCAGACTACACTTTCCAGTTTATTCTGATTATCAAGTTCTTTCCAGTTAAGGTTAATAAAATCCTGATTCCATTTGCTTATACCGATTGTATTCAAATAATCTTTTATTACAGGAAAATAAGTTTCGCCCTGATAGACTACGTATAAGGGTTTGCTGTTAGCCAGAAAATCAGCAGTCAAAGCAATAAAAATCAATAACACAACAATATACAAAGATATCATTGCCAGTTTATTTTTTTTATACTGATGTTTTACCAGAGACCAGTATGAAATCCCTACTTCTTTTTGGGATTCAATTTGTGTTTCTGATAATACAACAGGGTTTTGTTTAACTTCTCTTTCTAAAACTTCTTTGTCATTCATATTTTATGCAGCTTTTTTGGAAAATGCAATTCTTGGGTCTACAAAAGAATATAATATATCAACGAACAAAAGTCCTGTAAGGGTTAAGGTAGAAGTCATCACAAGCTCAGCCATTATCAGCGGATAATCCCTGTCTAATATAGCCTGATA
>JBBRTN010000035.1:0-9768 GCA_038244395.1 Ignavibacteria bacterium | reverse complement strand
TTGTGATATTACTACAGGTGCAGGTCCAGGTGTTGCTGTGAAATTTAATGATACTTTTGAATTGCAGTTATATAAGCCGGGTCCTGTTACTGCATCATTACAGATTGATGAAGAACCGTACACTATTACATTGTCTACCCACATACGGTTTCCAAAAGCACTTATTGATCTGAATCCAAGTGTTATATTCGAGGAACCTGAAACATTAGATAAGCTTATTGTTTCATGTCTCCATTGAGTCGATAAGGTCGGGAAGAATGATGCACTTTGTGCCGGTATCGTTGCTAAAGAAGGAACTGAGTTGTAAGTTTTATTATAAGTTGTTGTAGCGTTCATCCATGTTACTCCGCCGTCGGTAGAAATGACAACCCGTAATGTATCGTTATCCGGAGGTACATCAGTAAATGATGTGTAAGCTGAGTAAAAGTCAAGAACCGGATTACTTAATGAAGAAATATCCATTTCAGGTGACCTTAAAATTTCTGTTCTGCCAGCTGATCCGTTATAACAATTACTGGTAGCCGCTGTATCAGGAGTTTTTCCATCAGCATTTGTACAGATTCCCAATCCCCACAGTGCTGTTGTTCCTACGGGTTTTTCTATAACTACTGTCCAGTTGACCGGATTTGTAAATGTCTGAACATATGGATATGCAGCAATTTTTTGCTGAGCATTAACTACAACCGTTAATGTATCATTTCCTATAGGGTGCTGGTCTGAAGCAAGCGCGGTCCATACTCTTATAGTATTTGCTCCGGCAACTACAGGAATGAAAGAATTACCGCCGGTAAATAAAACATTTTCAGTTCCGCCTGAAGGAATTGGTCCGACCGTATTAACCGGTCCGACTGCTGACCCGCCGTTTACATCATAGTAAACTGGAACGACAGTCTGAGAATTTGTTCCGAAATTCTTAACTGTCGCAGTAAGATTATAACCTTTTCCTACTGAAATAATCTGAACAGGACTGCTTCCTACAACAACGTTGGAAATCCCAACGTCATTTGCAACAGGAGGAGGCGGAGGTGCAAATTGGAAAACCCTGTTACTATCTGGAAGAGCGGCTGTAGATACTGTAACTGTTGCAATTGAACTGTTTGATACAACTGCGCCAGGCCATGTAGTGCCGTTTACCGATCTGATACTATCAACAGCTGTTGAACCGGATTTCAACCCGACCTGAACAGTGGTAGCACCCGTCCTTGTACCAGTCGCGCTGAAAGCTCCGTAATGAATCTCTATAACATTTGTTGCTTCATACAGCCAGACTTGAAAATTAGCATTAGATGGGGCAAGAGTACTTGAAAAGCTGAATGTATTCTTCCATTGAATTTTAAGAATTTGGCTGCCTGATACCCCGGTTCTTAAAATACTCATTGCCGAAGCTGAACTATTCAGGTCCCTGCTGAACGCAGCAATAACTTGAATCTGAGTGCTTGACAAAACTGAATATGCAGTTCCTGAAACTGATGCGGTATTAAAAGTCATCCAACCATTAGTATTGGTTTTCAGTTGTGTAAATGTTGTGTTGCCAAAATTGAAGTTAAAGCCAATATTGATCGCTGCAGTTATACCATCATCATTGCTTGCATTGGTTGCAATTACTATACTATCTCCTACAAGAGGAGTGTAATTGCCAACAAAATTTGAGAATAAATAGCTACCAACATTTGACTGAGCCTTTAATTGAAAGCTCAAGGTTAATAGTAAACAAACCGTAAAGAATGAAATTAATTTTTTCATAAGTTTTAAAATTATTTAGTTAATAAAATGGTTTGATAAAAAATTTTGGAAATACGGAGGATTGAATTAGATTATCCTTTAAAATTATTTGCTGCTTCCCTCCGAAATATAAAGCAAAATAACTTTAAAGGACCTCTTGAGAGAAATGACTCCTTTCTTGTCTTGTTTTTTGTGATTAGTTTAAAGTTAAGGAATTATTTGTTATGATGAAACTGATTTTTAAAAATTATTTTTCAAGATATGTCTAATATAATTTTTATTCTAACAAAATTCTAACAAAGCTGGTAATAATTTTAAAAAATATTATGAATTAAAAATTTTGCGAAATGAGCTTAGTGGTAAAAAACTCTTTTGTAATTTCTTTTACATAAAAAAAAAAGCCGGAAGAATTTCTTCTCCCGGCTTTTAATATTAATAATTTGTATTACATACTACGATTTGCCTGACGGGAAAAATGTTTTACTTTTTCCTTATCATCTTTTGGCGCCGTTACATCATTCTTCATTTCAGAAGATTTCTGTCCCGGTCTTAGATTTGGTTTTTCAATTTGAATTACGTTATATGCATTATTGTCCACGAATGCATAATCGGTCAGGTCAGTGATACCATCGCCATTAAGATCTGTAATTACATAAGGACCTGTTACATAATTACTGACATCATTCTCCATAATTCCAAGGTCGGTCAAATCAACAATTCCGCTCTGGTCTACATCTCCTGTGTAAATAGATGCAAGACCTCCTACCAATGTCATATTGTTTCCAAATGCTTTGTTGGTATTAGTCGTAAAGTCGTAATTCATAATACCCGCGCTAAACATTTGTCCTGTGGCGCTCCATGTTTCTATTGATTGTCTCTGATTCACTACAATGTAATATCCAGTTCCATTGTAAACATTGCTGAAACTTAATGTGACGTTTCCTGAGTTGTCAAGCACACCAGTCTTAACACCAACAACAGGATAAGGAGTTATCACACTTCTCAAAGTAACTTTCACAGTATCCGGAATAGGTGAATAAGCCTCAAGATTTACTTTGAGATTCAACGTTCCGCTAATAGCCGGTACTCCGTTACATGAGCCCGGGACAGGTTGGAAGCCAATTGAGCTTGGATCATTGTCTGTTCCATTTGTCAGCCATGGAGTATAATCTACTGCACCATCAATTTGAGAAGCTATGCCTGCCTCCGAAGCTGTTCCGTACCAGTTGCATTCTGCATCAACCGTTGCTACTGATCCGTCGTTTTGAATTGCAAATGTGCCTGATCCGGTGATACTGTTGTTATGAATTTTAGCATCAGCTGAAGCACCTGGGTCTGAATAAATATAAGCTCCCCATCCACAACCTGAGATTGCATTGTTAGCAATTATTGTATTGGTAACCTCACTTGGGAATGAAATAATATACAGTCCCAGAATGTCACTGATTGAACCGCCGTTAATGACATTAGATGAAATAACCGATTTACTATTCTCTAAATAAATACTCGCCTGGCATGTATCAAGTGTGTTGGCTTTAATACTCAAAGTATCTGCATTATCAAAAGAAAGGATACCGGCTGCAACGTAGTTAAGACCAGAGTAATAAATTGCCCTCAGGTGGTTATTTGAAATAGTCCCTTTTCCATCGCTGATCTGAATTCCATTCTGTGCTGTTATCGCTGTAGAACCAATTCCTGATATCGTATTACTATCGATAAGAGCTGTCATAACCGCTCCTCTCAATGTGATACCGTTTTTCTGGAAGTCGTAAATATTATTTTTAATAATATTTAAAGTTCTGGCTGTAGTAACATCATAACCATAAATTGCGAGTCCTCCCTGCGCGCCGTCCAGTGGACTATTTCGAACTGCTTTTATTTCAAGGTCTCTTATAGTTCCGCCTGCTTCATAATATCCAACACCTAAGAAATTATTGCCGGCATAACTGTTTCCTTGTCCAGCACCATCAACTGTTAAGTTTTGAATAACCACAGTCGCAGCATTATGTGCATAAATTACAGGGTAATTATTAGAGCTAGTAGTGAAGAACAGAGGCATTGTCGGAGTAGCTATTACGTTTGTTGCACCTGCACCCTGACCTATTACATAAAGGTTTTTATTTATTTCTATTTGTTCAGGATAATTTCCTGTTTGTGTATCTACCGTATCTGATACAAGTGCAATGTTAACTCCTCTTTGCAATCCGCCTTTTGGCGCAGTTGCAAGAGCGGTTGTCGGTAATACATATACATGATTTTGTCTTACACGGACAAGCCCGTTTTTACCGATATTGGTTCCGTGAACCATAAGTGCTTCAATTCCAAACAGCTGGGAAAGAGTAAGCGATGAGAACGGTGTTCCGGCATATGAGCTGCTGATTATATCCAGATAAAATCCGGGTGCAACGTTGCTGCAATTAATTATTGTGCCTGTTCCACTGTAATCATTCGGACCCAATGCAAAACTTCCTGAAGGTGGAATTGTCCCTCCTATAGAAATAGCAGTGCCGTTGTTCGCAAATGAATTTCCTGTAATGTTCAATCCGGCAGTAATGTCATCTACGTTCATAACGCCCCGGCAATACTCAAACAAATTGTTTGTAATATTTACTGTACCTAAACCACCGTTGTAATAAATACCTGTTCGGAAATTTGCATTTGAAAATATTGCTAAAGAATTTCCGGTAATTCTATTATTTGAAATAGTAATAATATCTGAAACCGGAATGGCTGTCATTTCAATAGCTCTTGGTGAAGCATCGCTTGCAGTATATGGAGCGCTTGCTGCAGCTCGTGAGAAAATATTATTTAAGAGCATGTGATTTCCGTGTGCATTCACTAAAACAATTGGCCTGTCACCCGCTGCTGTGATTACGTAATCATCTTTAAAATCTAATCCGTCTAATATAACCTGGTCAGTACTATTTATACTTATATGTGCTCCGGCGCCTGTAAGACCTGTATAGTCTATTATTGATTCGGCATTACGTGTTCCCATAATAGCTTCAGGAATTACGCTTCTGTCATTTTCTCCTGATGTTTTATCTGTACTTGTTAATGTTTTATCGTTTAAAATTTTATCTTTACCGGATGTTGTTTTAGCATTTGTTGTAAATACTTTATTTGGTCTTGAAGGATTAATTCCTGCATTCGAACCATAAATAGTTAATTTAAAAGGAATCGTAATTGCTGATGCCTGAGGATAATTTCCTGCATCTATATAAATTGTATCACCTGCTACTACCTTCGTCATTGCATATACAAGTGTTGCAAGCGGCGCATTCGCAGTTCCGGGATTAGCATCGTTTCCGACTGCAGATGTATAGACGTCACCAAGTAGTACGTTATCGTTTACATAAAATCTTGTTGGCGAAGTTGTTGTACTGTCTACTGCAACTGCAAAGTCGGAGAATATATTTAATCCGGTCGTTGTGAGTGTGGTTCCTGAAGTTGTTGTGTTTAATGCAACCCACGAGCCGGTCAAATCCGATCTCTTAACGATATAAGCTTTATCATAATTATTTATTCCTGTAAATCCTACTGCATTTATACTTATTGAATAATTTGCATAACCGTTTTTGTCATTTCCTGTATATGTAGTTGTCCACCATTTGTTGGTAACAATTTTATTTGGAGTAAATATTGAACCGTCTTGTGCCGTTGCACTTCCATTAGTAGCAATGTTTAATGGTGCGATTGAAGGAACCGGGTTCTGATTCACGTGTCTTGTTACGGATAAAGCACCGCCGGTCGCATTATCAAGTTGATTTTGAATAATTCTATAATCTTCTCTAACCTTAGCTATAGAAGGGGGAAGTGGTCTCCCTTTTTGCTGGGCAGTTATTATGTCAGACATTTGACTGCCGACTTCATTCCCGCCAGTGACTAAGTCTAAACCTACTGTGCTCATATTGATGCTCAATGTTGTATCACAATTATAGTTACCCGGAGCTAAAACATTGTCTGAACAATATGTGTCTGCATTTGTAGCAATGAAGTTATCTATATGTAAAACATTTCCAAAATTAGAAACTCCTCTGAATCCAATTATTACACCTGTATTACCTGCATAAGCAGCTAAGTCTATTGTCTCATGTCTCCAATCCGATACCGAAGTTGGTTTCCACTGAGATGTAGCTAAATCAGGTTTTGTAGCAAGCGAAGGGACAGAATTCCATGCTTTTTTATATGCAACAGGAACATTACTAAATGTTGTACCGCAGTCGGTAGAAATCAATACCTGCAAAGAATCATTCTGACCAGAAAAAGATCTGTAAGCAAGATAAAAATTAATTTCAGGGTGAGTCAATGTAGTGAAATTCATAGATGGTGATTTTAAAAGACCCACATTTCCGCTGCCTATTGCATCGAAATCAGCTCCGTAAGTTGTATCGGATGTATTTCCATTTGGGTTTACAACCCCTGTATAAGTATGCCACAGTGTAACACTTTGAGAAACTGTCCAGCCGTTTGCAGGTGCATTTGTAAACTTTTCAACATAAGGATATGAAGTAATAGTCGGACTAACAGTTATTGAAATAGTTGTCGTATCGTTTGCATAAGATGTATCATTTGCAAGTGTAGTATAGAACTTTACTGAATACGTTCCTGCACTTGCCGGACTAAATGAATCACCGCCGCAGAATGAAACCGACGTTGTGTCTCCTGAATTCATTGCTCCTGTATTAACCGGACCAAATGTAGAACCGCCAACTACGCGATAGTATACCGGAACTAATGGTTGATTATTGGTTCCGAAATTTCGAACCTTAGCTGAAAAGCAAATTGGAGAACCTACAAGGAAGCAGGTAGAAGTTGGTGAAGCTGATGTAACTCCAGCATCATCCGCAGCAGCAACAGCCTGAATTCCATTAAACTCATCTGCACCTATATCTGGGGCTATTCCTGTTCCTGCATACCCAACACTCCCCTGGCGGATATCCCCGTCATAGTCATCATCAAAAGTTCCGGTAAGACCTGAACCATTACCACCGCTTTCTATCAGAGTAAAAATCGTATTATCTATATGTAAATAAGTGGAAAGAGATCCATTTGTTGTATTCAGAAATGGTGGTAATTCTGACTTACTTGCACTTTCCCGTGGACCAACAAAACCCTGATAATCGCCAAGTGTTTGTTTTGGATTTGTCAAACTGTTGACGGCTCCATCAACATAAATCAAATGGCCCACACCGGGAGTTCCGGCATACAGCAAATTATTGTTCGATGTGGCTGCCAAATTCGTCGCATTTGTTGAGCCTAATCTGAAATACACTGTCTGCGGCGAGGCGGCACCATTGTTGGAGGTCACATTATTGACAAAAATATTATTTCGTGAATTTACATTTGGAACGTTGACTGTCGAACCGCCAATGTACACGCAATACGTCTGGTTTGGCGTTGTGCCATCAAGATAAACTGTATTATAATAGAGGTTAAAAGTTGCCGCTACAGTACTCTGTACTAATATACCCCTAGCAGCCTGGAAAAAAGCAGATGTGGTGGCGTATAATCTGCCAACATAATTGTTAGATATATTTATAGTATTTCCAACTGCTGATGCTGTAGAATTAATACCTATAACAGTGCCCGGCGAACATGTTACATCATATACTTTGTTCTTAAAAATATTAACTGTCGTGCCTGTAGTCGAGTTAAAAATCCCCGCAACAACAGGTCCAGCAGTTGATGTAGTTGTAATACCGCTCACAGTATTATTATTAATATTCAAAGTCGTAATTGAAGTGGAACCACCCAAAATTCCGATTACCTGGCCTCCAAAAGCCGTAGAGCTTAAGCCAGAAATGGTATTATTTGCGCATGTTTCTGTGGCCCCTCCATTGCTACCTCCAATAGAAATACCAGTAAGCGTCGTACCAGTTGCCGATGGTGCATAAGTAACATTGGAAATAATGTTGTTCGAAACTGCAGTGTTGTCCCCCGAGAAGTTGGTCTGAATGACGACGACCGAACTGATCCCGCAGGTCCAGTTACTGAATGTATTGCCTGATATGGTCTTGGTCGATCCGCCACCAGTGGCTCCTTCCAAATCCGTCCAGCCCGCTACAGAGGTAGCTCCAGTGAGAGTGATGTTTGAAAAATTATTGTTCTGTTCGCTCTTTGTAGTCCCAACAGCAGATGATGGTGAGGTACTTGTAAGGTATAATGTAACTGTTCCTCCTGCACCAGTTTTACTAAATGCCGTAACAATTGAATTACTATTTGCGGTAACAGAACCGCCTGTAGGCAATGCTACATTATTACTTATAAAAGTAAAACTCGCCGTAGTATTGCAACTGATGTTTGTAAATGTATTACTGTTAATATTTTGAACCAACGTTGCCATTGCGTTAACTATTAAGGTAATGGCAGCTGTCCCTGAAACTGTATGACCAAAAGTATTAAAATTATTATTGCTAATATTGAGTGTTGTAGTTGAAGTGCCAGTAGTTGCCGCGACTGTGATTCCGTTTATTGCTCCAGAGGCAAGCCCTGACCGGCATGAAATATTATTATTATTAATAGTATTTGTATAAGTTCCAGTAGGTGCATTAGAAAATGCGATAAGATTAATCCCACTCAAAGTTCCTGAGGTAGTGCCACCAACTGAACTGGTAACGGTATTAAAAGAAACATTAATAGATGTTGAGTTTCTAACCAATATTCCATTTACCGTACCCGAGACATTCGCGTAAGTAGAAAAAGTCCCCGTTGTTCCCCAATTAGTAAGTGTATTCGAGGTAGCAGCACTTGCACCTCCAATGTCTACACCATTATTCATATCAGCGGCGGCTGTAGGACCGACTACTACAATACCGATATTAATATTGCTAATATTATTGCTGTAAATTTTCAATCCGCTGTTTCCGCCCGCAGTAGTTGTTGCGGTTGCAGAAGTAGTAACTGCAGTTGCTGAGTGAGTGGAATTGCTGTAAATACCAAAAGTATTTTGATAGGTTCTGTTAAGAGATATAATATTGTTTTGAATGGTGCAGTTTTGTGCTCCATTGGTAGTTGAAGCATACAATAAAGCCACACCCCATTCAGTCATGTTATTTGTCGCTGCTGCTGTCGTTGTATTTGCGACATTTTCCTGCATAGTGAAATTTTGTATGGTCACAAAATCACTACCAATAATTTTAAAAATTGCATCGTTTAATGCGCCTACGGTAAGAGCCGGACTCGCAGTAATTATTGTTGTTCCGGTACCGCTTATTATTACATTATTGGATCCGGTGGTTGCCGCAATAAAATTAATTACATAACCCCCAGTCGGAGCCGTTTCATTTCCTGCAACACAGGTAAGCGTAACAGGCCCTGAAATAGCAGTGATTCCATCCAAAGCAGTAACTGCATTAGCAAGAGATGTATAGGATGCTGCAAGGTTTGGAGTTGTGTTGGTTGGATTAGTAACTGTGACAGCTACCTGTGCATTCGCATAATTAAATGCGAATGTGCCAATAATCAAAATTGACACAAAAAAAGAGTAAATCTTTTTCATAGATTTTTTGGGTTAAGTTTTAAAATATTATTAAATTGGTTAGGAAGACCTGGATAGGGAAAGGGCAAAAAACTTTTAAAATTCTAATTCGTCTTCCTCAGATTAATGCAATAGATATTTTAATAGTTATAGAAGGAGTTTTCCACATCCTTAATATTAAAATTGATTTTCAAAGAACATAAGGATTTTTATTGAATAAAAAAACAGATTTGTTAATAAATTCATAAACAAATATCAAGGGAATTGAATATAGTATCTATCCTAACAAAATCCTTACAAAATCGGGTATTTTAAAAAAAAATTACTCAACAATATCTAAACATGAGTAATACATTCGCATGTAATAGAAATTAGCGCTTATAATACTTCTTTGTTTTCTATCTTGTCTACATGGTTACATTAAATTACTTTTAACCTCAATCAAAAAAAACCGTGAGATTCTTATTCCCACGGTTTATATTATATTATTTTAAAAAATACTATTCGATGCTAATGTTAACTGTTAACTGCTAACTGTTAACTGTTATTTCACGAGGATCATCTTC
>JBBRTN010000034.1:0-9844 GCA_038244395.1 Ignavibacteria bacterium | reverse complement strand
TTTCTGTATCGGAAAATAGTGTTTGAAACAAAGGATAACTCAGTTAAACAAATCTTAATATTTTCTTAATATTTTTAGTTAAAGTTTTATGACTGCCCACTCGCTGTGTCTTTCTCTTAAATAATAAACTAACTTTTATATCTTTACTCTGCGAACACACTTTTTTAATTTTTATAAAAATGAATGAGGCTGGGAAGCTCCAAAAAATTTTGTAAGGCAGCATTTATTTTTTTAAAATTTCTTTTTAATATTTTATTAAACTTAACTTCAACTAACCTGACATGAGAATATTAAAATACTTTTTACCATCAGTTTTATTGTCAATTGTTTTCTTCAATATTTTACCGGCTTACCAAACTGACAATCCTCAGGTTGATTCCACCATTAATGCATTTATGACAAAGTGGGATTTGCCGAAGGGTACTTTCACAATGGCTTATGATACAACAATTCTTTATTCAAAAGGATATGGTGTCGTCGATATTGTAAGCATGGCACCTGTTACAACAGAAAGCCTTTTTAGAATTGCAAGCAGCACGAAGCCTTTTACTGCGGTTGCTGTTATGAAGCTGATCCAGGAGGGAAGACTTAAATTGACAGATACTGTGTTCGGTCCGAGAGGCATTCTCTCTCAGCCGCAATATCAGACAATTCTCGACAGCACTGTACTGGATATAACAGTTAAAAATCTTCTCGAACATACTGCGGGAGGGGATGATGACTGCTGTCAGATTGATCCTATTTTTAATCAACGCTGATCACCGAATGGGCTCATACGACTCCGCCTGCATTCCAGGAGACAACTATAGAATACGTTCTTTCTCCAATGACATTAATTCATCAGCCCGGTACTTTTTATGCATACAGTAATTTTGGCTTTTGCGTTTTGGGAAGGGTTATTGAAAATATAACAGGAATGGTTTATGAAGATTATATCAGGCAAAAGATTTAATCCCAGGGTATCTTAAAATAAAAGTATTTGATGTAAGTGGAAAAGAAGTGAACACTCTTTTAAATGAATTTAAAGAGCGGGGTTATTATAGTGTTAGTTTTGACGGAAGTTCACTCTCAAGCGGAGTTTATTTTTACAGGATGGAAACTTCGGATTTTGTAATGTAAGAAAGATGATTTTGATGAAGTAGATTTACTCTGTTCGACGGAGTCAGGCTGATCCTGAGACTCCGCCGGGGTTCAAAATTTATTACATCCCGTCACCTTCAAGGTCTTTTAAAATTTTACTTACATCTTCTTCTGTCGAAGTTAATTTATCCTTGCAGGTCTTTATTAAGTGCGCTGCCATCTTGACTTTTTCGGCAAGCTCATCAACGGATATCTCACCGCTTTCGATTTCTGAAACTATCGTCTCGAGTTTCTGAAACGCATCTGTATATTTTATTTCTTCTTTCATTTTAAATTATCTTTTTTAATTAATGTTACCTTGCTCTTAAAACTTCCTTCGAATAATACCGTGTTGACTTCGGTGTTAACATCAATCTCCGATGTTGATTTAATTGCTTTTTCCTTTAAGTATGTAATGCTGTATCCGCGTTTCAGTACATTCTTCGGATTAAGAAGTTCAACGTTTTTATTAATATTTTCTATTTCTTTATTTCTGGTTCTCAGAATAAGCGGGGAGTATTTGATAAGACGTATTTTAAAGTCTTTAATTCCGGAGGAAGACTTGTTCAGATTATTTTGGTAACTGTTTTTTATTTTTATAATAGTCTGCTCATACTTATTTTTAGCTTCGAGGAGGCTGTAAGTAGTATGATGTTTTAACTTCCTGGCAAAATCCAGAAGTTCGCTGTTCATATTTTTAAAAACCCCAGCAGTGATCTCTGTCAGTGATACTTCCATCCCGCGAATTTTTTTCACACTTTCGCCCATCATTGATTTAGTGGTTCTTTGAAACAGCGAGGAAATATTTTTTAAATCATTATTGTCGCTGAGCAAGTGATTTCTCGAGACCGAACTGAATAACCTGACTGAAGTTTTAATTCTTTGCTTCTCATATTCGATTATGCTTCCTGACTTCTCAAAAATTATTTTTTCAAATCCCAAAACGCTCCTTGAAAAATTATGAAACTTTTCGATAAGAAATTCTGCAAGCTTTGTAGGCGTAATGCTGTTTTGATGTGAAACCATTTCCACAACTGTTTCATTCGTCGAATGCCCTATGCCTGTTAATACCGGGATAGGGTACAGGGCAACTCTCTTTGCAAGCTCATAATTATTATAACATGACAGGCCGATATCGCCGCCGCCGCCGCGTATAATGGCAACCATATCAAAACGTCCGCTGATTTTTTCAATATTATCTAACTGACTTAATATTGACTTCACGGCATTATCTCCCTGCAGGACAGAGGGATAAAGTAAGGTTAAAAATTCATAGATACCTTTTTTTGAATTTATCACATCTAAAAAATCGGCATATCCTTTACTTGTCTTCACAGAAATAACCGCAACCCGCTTGGGTAATACGGGCAGTAATAATTCTTGATTATTATAAAATATTCCTTCTGTTTTTAATTTCTTAATAGATTCTAATTTCTCGCGTTCGAGTTCACCCAAAGTATATGACGGGTCAATATCATTAATCTTTAAACTTAACCCGTGCAGCGGGTCGAAACCGATATTTACATTTATCAGAATTGTAATATTATCCTTGAGAGGTTCACTAAGTATTTTAATGAACTTGCCGTTTATTCTTTGATAATCATCTTTCCAGAGATTGGCTTTAATATTTACAACAACCTTCCCGTTTTGCTTTTCGACCAATTCAGGATAACAGTGACCTGACTGCGGATAATGATTCAGCTTGTTCATTTCGACCTTAACCCAAAACGCACTTTTATACCTTTCGGCAATAGTTTTTTTAATGCTGTTTGTGACTTCCAGCAGTGAAAAAACTTTTATGTTATTTATTTGTTCAGGCAATGTCTTTCTATACAATAATGTTTTAGGTTAATAAAATATTGAAAATATTTTTTTAATACAAAGGAGTTATCTGTTACGCAATTTTAAAAGAATCACGTCCGTCCAAAATATTTAGAGTAAAATTTAAAAATGCTAAATAATTTCTAAATTGAAGAAGGGTATAAAAATTTATTCATCTTTTTATTATTAGTTAATTCATTAATGTACACAGCAATCGATCTGACATCTATCTAACATCTAACATCTGACTCTGAATTATAGAGGTTCACCCCTATTTAAAATAATTGTAAACCTTTACTCCCAATAGGAAAGACATTTATTCAAAATAAAAATCATTTTTCTGATCTTGTAATAACTTAATTCAACATTCAGTATTGTACCGGAATAATATAAAAATGAAATTAAGAAAAGCGGATAAAGAAATAGAAAACGTAGAGAAAGAACTTTTAAAAAGCAATCCGAAGCCAGAAAGCTTAGAGACAAAAAAAAGTCAAGGATTGAAATAATTGAAAAAAGAGCTACAGGGCTGCATGCCGATGAGGAAGAAAAATTTACAGCTTTACAAAATTAAAAAGAAAGGAGATAGTCATGGATAAAAAAGAAGAGAAACAAAAAAAGAACAAAGCAGCGACAAATTAAAGGAAGAACAAATGTGAAAGTTCGGAAGAACAAATACTTGCTCAAGCATCAGTGTTTGATGAGAGCAGGAGCAACACCAAATGCTGCCGGGGATAAAGGCTCCGGCAGCAATTTTATGATACTTTAAAAAATTCAATGAGTTCTGATAAACTGAGAAATGTGAAAGATATAATATTCTGAAATAATATTTTTGATAATAAACAAACAGGCAATCTTCTTAATTTTCCGAAGATTGCCGTTTGTTTTATATATCTTATTTTTTCATTCCCTGATTGCCTGTATCAACCGGGGATTTGGTGTTGTCAGAATTATTATTTTCATTTGTATTGTTACTGTTCGTTCTCGTATTGTTTACATCAGATGCTTTTGTATTACCACTTTCATCGGGCGGGGTAATATTCTCCACGATCTTACTCTTCCTGTTTCCGCCTTTGGTTCTGCCGCCGTTATTTCTACCGGTATTAACTTTTTTTGTACCATTATTAGACGGACTTGAATGAGTATTATTATTTCCTGTATTAGATTTTGTACCGGAATTTGTTTCTTTCCTCGTTGTATTTTTCACAGGAGCATTGTTTTTTGGCGTCCTTGAATTTTGTTCTTTTACCTTCGTGTTGCTGACATTCTTATAAGTGGAGACATTTTTTTCATTCGCAAAAGGTTTCACTTTTGAATTTGTAACTGCAACTTCCTTTGGTGAGATTGCTTTCCCTGTCTCTTTTGAAATATCATTTACATCAGGTCCTTTATATTTTATTTTGGGAGAGCCCTGCACTGCATAAGTAGTAGCGGATACCTTTTTAGTCTGTTTTATAATTCCTGCATTACTTCCTGCGCTCACGATAGTCGTATTGTCAATCTTCTTTGTAAAATTATTTTTCTTTACGAAGACCCAGTTAGTCGGAACGTATGAAAATAAATGATTGGTGCAAATCTGGTTACTGTAGTTTCTCCAGCGCACTCTCGGACATGTGGGATACCAGCCGACATAATTATTGTTGCATCTCCATGTTACCCAGTTAGCAGCCCAGATTCCTCCGGGAAGCCAGACCCATCCGTAATAATTGCTGCAATACCATCTTCCGTAATTGTAAGGACCCCAGCCCCAGTTATATGAGGATACCCAAACCCATCCGTAATAACTGAAAACCCAGTTGCCGTTTGAATAAGGATTCCAGTACTGGTCTGCACAAAAAGGTCTCCAGACATAAATTACTTCGCCTGATTGTGAATAATCAATATTGAAGTCTTCACCCGTTTCAGCACTCAGGTCGCGAAGAAAATCTGACTTCGTTACTTTCTGCCATTCTCCTTCATTTGAGAGACTGTCAAATTGTTTTTTATATGCCTCGTTTGAATCAAGCAGGTCTTCATTGGTCTCGATACTGTCAATTACAGGCGTGTTATTGTTTTCATTTTCATCGGGAATTTCCTGGGCTTTTATAAAATTTGCTGCCGGTAACATAAATAAAATTAAAGATAACAACAGAAATTTTCTTTTCATGCTTTTCATAATAGTAGTGAATTAAAATTTATTAATAATTTTTCAGGTTAAATTTTTTTGAACATCTGTTCGTGCTGGAGACACTATTTTGTATTAAATAGTTTAACAAATTTATTTGTGAAGATATATTCAAAATAATTTGTTTCATAGAAATAATAGAATAGATGACAGATGTTTTAAAAAAATTTTATTCTTTACTTCATATTAAAAGAATTTGTTCCTGAAGCAATCACATCATAACATAAAAAATCTAAATCCCTGCGTGCACGGGCAGGAACCACCTTTGAATTTATTTAAAATTTTCTTTTGATCTTTTGGATTAACTGTAATCATTCGAAATGAAAAATAAGTTTTGAAGCCGTGAGATAATTTAAAGAGCCGGAAAACAATTTGAATTTTCCGGCTCAATAATATGTGAAGAATATAACAATCAGTTCAATGAATTATGAAACGATAAAAGGTCCTGCTATTGCAAGAACTTCATCTTTGGTCAGAGTTTCGTCGAAGGCTTCTGTAATTGCGATTGTACTTACTGTTGTGATAGTTCTTACGTCAATCCCTCCCTGTATGGTGTTGTCTTCCCTTACGTATATTGCGGCGGGAGCTCCTCCGGAATCAGTGAGTGATATCCATCCTTTTTGTCCCCTTATCCTGCGGACTTCCGAAGCATGTCTCGCTTCAACACTATGTATCTGGAGTGCGGCTGTAAGCACGGCATCATTTGCAATAAGACCGGCTGCCTGTCCTTTATATGCTCTTACGCCGGTATCCTCAAATGACTGAGATAATGTTAGAAATGTTTGGTAGTTTGAAAATACATCTGCATACGTGCCGCTGGCAGTGAAATCAAACACAGGTGAAACTACGGGACTGCCGCCAAGAGCTGTAATTGTATCTCTCAGCACAATGACGTGAGCGCCCTCGTGATTTGCAATTTGTGTAAATACATTTCTGTCTCCTGCAGGAATTAAATTAGGATTTGTTGTCAGACCTTTCTGATAAAAAGATGATTCAAGGTATTCCAGAGTAAGCGCAAAATTAAGAATATCAATTATTGAATCTGAAGAAGTATTTGCAAAAACTTTTTTCATGCCTGTTGCTCCCAAAATTGGAATTGAAGCGGCAATGCCTGCTAAGCCTTTCATTGATCCATTCTTTAAAGCGTCCCTTCTTGAGAACTTCTTTTTGTCCGAACTGCTGATTTTATTAAAAATATTTTCGAGATTCATTTTAGTTTTCCTTTCTACGGTAAGTTATTGGCTGTGATTATGGTTTTAATATATGGATCTGCAAGAGGTAAAACCTCACTTGGCTTTCTTTGTTTGTCGAGTCCTGTTGAAGGATCTACAACATCGTTGCCGGCAAAATCGGAAGATCTCGGATTAAGAAGGTCCCTTATTGCGGCAGCATGCCTGGCTTCAACTGATACAATTTTTCCGGCTAACAGAAGATAACCTGCATCTTGTATATAATATCCGGCTCCGTTATATGCAGAAACTCCAAGGTCTTCAAATGTCTTAGCAGTTGTTAATACACTCTGCCTGTTTGTGAAATTAATTGTTGAGAAATCAACTTCAAGATCCGGAATTGCAGAAGTACCCAAAGCCGCTTTGAAAAAATCACGATGAGCAATTTCATGATCCCGGATGCTTGTAAGGATTGTGGTCTCTTCATTTGTAGCTCCGGTGTAAAATGAACTTGTGACCTTAATATAAAATGCAGCTTCAAGCTGCTCAAGGGCATAGGCGTAATTTAAAATTCCAAGATCCCCGCTTCCAAGATCGGTACCTGTAGGTGGCGTAGAGACTACCTGATCATTACTGCAGCCCTGTGCCGCGATGCCAAGTCCGATACCTACTACAGATAATCCCGAAAAAACTAAAAACTTCTTTCTGCTTAGAGGAAGTGTAAGTATTGAACCTCCTTTTTCTTTTGTAGACTCTTGTTGCTTTTTCTCTGTGTCCATATTTGTATAATTAGGTTATAAAAAAAAATCCAAAACACACCACTTCCGGGTAACAAATTAATAAGATTATGAACTTAAAAAGCAATCTCTCTTCTCTGTTAAAAATATCAACGCAATAAAGTACAGGATGGATTTATTATTTTGCATTTAATATTCAAAAATTAATTGAACTTCTGTGGCTTCAACCGGTAATCGTATAAGTGTTTTAAACATTTTAAATAATGATGTATATTTTTGGCAGGCATAATTATAAGGAGAATGTATTTTTTCCCGACTTATGATTTAGAGGACAGGAAGTAATGACCGGAGTAAATTAACTTAAACGATCTTTAATTATTGAATTATTGAATTATTGAATTATTGAATTGAGTGTTTAGAGGAATAATTTATAGGCGTATTTATTTTTAAAGAATCGTAGCAGGAGATATTCAGGAGATATTATTCATACAGAAAAAATGGTTTTCAGAAAATGACGGGACTGCGAGACTGATTTCGCTGGCATTCCATAGAAAATTATTTTGGGCAATAAAGCTTATTGTATGATTGATTAAAGAAATTTACTTCTTTGTAAAATAATTCAGAAAGCTTTGTATTTATGATTTCTTTTTTACTTATATTCAATAAACCCCTTATTTATTTTAACAATTTTTCTCTGCAGTTGAAATACACCAATCCCGTTGCTGCTGCCGCTTGGATTGCTGTTGCCTTCGATAGTATTTATAAAACCACCTTCAACTTTCTCGACAAGTCCGGTATGACCTGCTCCGCCTCCGTGATTTATTATAAATATATGTCCCGGTTTTACCAGGCTCGGTTTATTGGATGCGCTTTCGGCAGTTATCTTCTTGCCTTTAGACCTGTTCCATTGGTCGAGGCAGCCGCCGGTTCTTACTGCAGGGTTACTTCTGCCAAGGTTTTTCGAAGCCTGATCAAAACACCAGTAGACAAAAGACATGCACCAAAAAAGGCCGGGGGGCAGACCAACGCTTGCAAGATATTTATTTACTTCGGGACCGCTGTTACTTCCCAGCGGTTTTTCCATTACGCCGACCTGAGTCCTTGCTATTTTCAGAACTTCATCGAGTAACGGATTATCAGTTGATTCATTTATTATGATTGTCTCAGTACCAAATAAAACTTCCCACGTTATCGCTCCGACTTTCCCATCAATCTCAAGCGGATTGCTGTTTTTATCCGTGCGTGTTGACTGAAATAATTTTACCGCTCGTGTAGTCTGTGTTCCAAAGTCCCCGTCAACATCAATCGGTCCGCAGCCTTTTTCATTCAACGCCTTCTGGATTGCTCTTACAATAGTTTTATTTGTCTCTTTCTGCTTAATGACACGATTTGGATAATCCATAATTTTTAATCGTTAAAGTTAAAAAATATTTGATTTGATTTTTACTTAACCGGGGCTAACTATTTAATTGATTTCTAAATACCAAAAATCCAAAATATAATCAATGCAAGACTTTCCTTAAGACTATATGAGACACTTCCGAAATCCGATAATTCCCTTTCGGATGCAATGCTGCCGGCATTGATGTCATTAAAATTACAAATCTCAAGCGCCCTGGGCAGGTGAAATTTGTCCGAGACAAGAATTATATTTTTCCAGTTCCTCAGATTATACAAGCTGTCGCGGACAAAAAGAATCTGCTCGACAGTAGAGCTCGAAGAATTTTCAAGTATAAGATTTTCAGGAGCGACTCCATACTTAATCAGGACATTTTTTGAGACTTCTCCTTCTGTAAGTTCATTGGGAGAGCCGCCACCTGTAATGACAAGCTTAGGGACGATTCTTTTCTGATAGATTTCATAGCCTTTATTAATCCTTTCTTTTAAGACAGGGGAAGGTCTGTTTCCGCCCCAGACAGCGGCTCCGAGAATGACACCTGCATCGGTATTGATTTTACCTCCGGAATATTTTTCATAATCGTCTTTGAAATTAAGGACGTAAATGAAAACAACAAACACACTCGTGACAAGGACTGCCGAAAAAATTAAAACACTCTTAACAAAACCGAATCTCCGGCTTCGTGAAAAGATTATCCCTGTGAAAGAAGCCATAAGAAATATCGTAATAACTAAAAAAATGCTCGCTAAAATTATTTTTGTTTCCTTTTGCTGAATGAAATTAGATGCAATAAGTAAAATGAATCCGGAAATTGAAATGCTTAATAGAAAGAATGAGGAACCATTGCTGAGATTTTTTGAAAAGAAAAAGGAAATTATTATTAAAAGTACAAGCGCGGAAAAAGTATATATCGAAATAAGGTTACCTGTCTTTGTCTCAAATCCCGTCAGCGCCAGGTTCTGATTTTTATACCTGAGATAATAAAGACAAAAGAATGCCGTTACTTCGACTACCAAAATCAAAGATAAATAAAGTCTGCTCTTTTTAATGATATATGATTTTAATTAAAAAATATCAAAGCAAACTTAATGGAAATATTTATTGCATAAAAGTAAAATTGCAGTCTGAATTGATTACTATCCTCTGCGTTCATGGGTAGTGAGGAAAAGTAAATTGCAAATTATTTCATCTGATTTTTCTCCGTTATTTCACTATTATACTTGAAACAATTCCATAATTAAATTAACTTGAAGCACAAAAATTCAGGAGCATAATAAATGTCCAAACTTTTAGAAGTAAAAAATCTCAAAACGTATTTCTATACTGATGATGGTGTCGCGAAGGCGGTAGATGACGTAACTTTTTCACTGGATAAAGGTGAGACACTTGGACTCGTAGGCGAATCAGGCTGCGGGAAAAGCGTTACTGCTCTTTCCAT
>JBBRTN010000033.1:0-9986 GCA_038244395.1 Ignavibacteria bacterium | reverse complement strand
GAGTGATCCTGTACCTGTCATCACCAAACTCCTCAGACATGGACTTTAAAATATTATAAACCAAATCCAATCCGATTATTTCACTCCACTCGATAGGACCATACGGATAGTTAGTTCCGAGCTTCATTGCAGTATCAATGTCTTCTTTGTTTGACGTACCTTCCTGCAGCACAAGATAAGCCTCATTGATAATCATAGAAATTATTCTCATTGAAATCATGCCGGGTCTGTCAGTTACTTCATAGGTCTTCTTATCCAGATCTTCGAAAAGTTTTTTCGTTTTATTTAAATTTTCTTCAGATGTAAATTTAGTTCTCGATATCTCGGTTCCTGTTGCCTTTGTAAAAGAAGGATACAGCGCTGCCCCTGCTATTCTCTCCGGAAATTTTGAATTCACAGCCTGCTCAAGCACGGAAATGCAAAGTGAAGAGGAAATCACTACTCCTTTTGAATTCTTTTCATCAATAAAATTTAAAATATTAAATTTTATTTCTTTATTGAAATTAGTAAGTTCAAATATAAAATCAACCGATTCATCGAGCTCATCTGCAATGTCATATTTTGAATCCAGAAGTTCTGATATTTCAGATATTAATGATTGGTTATCTCCGATTAAAAAAACTTTTTCCATTATATAAATTTAGATTATTAGTTGAATAAGATTTTACAAGATGATTTTAAAGATGATTTAAAAGAATATTTAGATGGTTTATATATTAGTTTTAAAAAAAAACATTCATCAAAAGACCCTGTATGGCAGCTTCATGAATTTCAGGATGAAAGGGACATAGAGACAGCAGGGCTGATAATTTCATGTTATGCATACGGGCGGGTAGAGCAGATAAATCAGTTCATCAAGAGATTTCTCAAGAATATTAATTTTAAAGTTTACGAATTTACCTCTAATTTCTCCCAACAAAAAGATAAAAAATATCTTAAAGATCTGAATTACAGATTTAATACTGTAAATGATTTTTCTCTGCTCATCAGTAATATTAAAAATGTTATCGAAAGATATGGCAGCCTGCAAAATCTTTTTTTAGAAAAATACAATGAGAAGGATGAAAATATTCTTTCAGCACTTTCCAATTTTTCCGGCAGTCTTAATATCTTAGGGAATAAAAATTCTTACTACGGTTACCTGCTGCCGCTTCCGGAAAATAAATCAACATGCAAACGGCTTAACTTATATCTGAGGTGGATGGTCAGAAAGGACGAGATTGATGTGGGCATCTGGAGTAAAATAAATAAAGCTAAGCTTATAATCCCTGTAGATACTCATGTTTACAGGGTATCGAGAAGTCTCAAACTTGTCAGCAGGAAATCTTGCGATATGAAGTTTGCTACTGAGCTGACAAACATGCTCAGAAAATTTGACGCGAATGATCCTGTGAAATATGATTTCGCATTGTGTCATGTGGATATGAATTAAACTTAGCGCTCTAAATTTTTTCAGGCTAAGCTGTTTCTTTTTTTTAATCGAACAAATTTGAATAAATCTCTAACATTGTAATTCATAATCAATATAATTAATTTATTTCTAAAAAAACTGCAGCCATAAAAAATGAAAATTAAATTTCGTATTCTTTGTTCTCTTGCCCTCATAATTATATTCCAAAGTTTCTCTTCGAGTGTGTATTCACAGGAAAGCAATCATGTCAATCAGGTAAAACAAGACAAACAGGTCAATGTACTGTCTTATGATCTGAATCTGAATTTGTATAATTGTTTTATAAAACCTTATTCCCGGATTTTTAATGCAACAGCAGTAATATCCTTCTCATCAGAAAGTGACATATCACAAATCAGTCTTAATGCCGTCAATACTTCTCTGTCAATTGATTCGGTGAGCGGAGCAGGAATTTCTTTTATGCATCAGGATGATATACTGACAGTTAATCTTGACCGTTATTACAGTCAGGGAGAAACGTTTGAAGTAAAAATAAATTACTCACATAAAGATATAAAGGACAGTGCATTCTATGTTAAGGACGGCATGGTGTTCACAGACTGTGAAGCATCAGGTGCAAGGAAGTGGTTTCCATGCGTTGATGTACCCAGTGAGAAAGCCCTTCTTTCTCTTTCTGCTCTCGTCCCGGCGGGAGTCCTTCTCGTATCAAACGGCTTGCTGACTGATTCAGTGGTTACAGGTGATTCGGTAATTTATAAATGGGTTAGCCAGTTTCCGGTTTCTACTTATCTTGTTGCTATAGCTGCTAAGGATAAATATAACCTCGATGTGCTTTACTGGAAAAGACCGGACGGAAGGGATATGCCTGTCAGATTTTATTGGCAGAACGGTGAGACGAGATTTAATCTGGATAATGTAAAAAATAAAGTTGGAAAGATGCTGGATTTATTTTCATTAAAATACGGTGATTATCCGTTTGAGAAACTCGCCTTTGCTACGCTTAACCGTGAGTTTGTCTGGGGAGGAATGGAGAACCAAACTATCATTACGCTTTGTGCGGACTGCTGGACAGAGGATTTAATTTGTCATGAGCTGGCGCATCAGTGGTTCGGCGATCTGATATCACCTATGACATGGGCAGATATTTGGCTCAATGAAGGATTTGCAACATTCAATGAAGGAGTATGGGTCGAAAATCAGACCGGCTATAAAGATTATAAAAAATTTATTATTGCTGAAGCCGCCAAGTATTTAAAGACTAATCCGGGATGGGCGATTTATGAAAAAGACTGGGACATTTCCGCTCCTGACAATACGGTTTTATTTAATGAAGCAATCTCTTATTCAAAAGCAGGCTGCGTTTTACATCTGCTGAGATACGTTCTCGGCGATTCATTATTTTTTAACTGCATAAATAAATATGCTACATTTCCGAATTTTATGTACGGAAATATTTCGACCTCCGAGTTCGTTGGGTTTATGAGCCTTGTAAGCGGTCAGAATCTTAACTGGTTTTTTGATGAATGGGTCTATGGTCCAAATCATCCTGTCTATCAGAATAATTACCATATCGAAGAAACTTCCGGAGGTAAGTGGAAAGTAAATTACACAATCAATCAGATTCAGAAGAACGCAGGTTTTTTTAAAATGCCTGTTGAATTAAAAATAATTTTTGCAAACAGCAGGGATACAACAATAAAAGTTAATAATGAATATAATCTTCAGATGTATTCATTCGAATTCAAGAATGAACCGAAGAAGGTTTCATTTGACCCTAATAATCAGATAGTGCTGAAGGAAATAAAATAAAAAGAAACATGTCTCTTCTAATTTATTAAACTTATTGCCGAATTATTTTAAATAAAATTATCTCTTATTTTTCCAGAGCTTGTTAAGCCGGTCCTTCAATCTTTTTTCATCGCCAATATCCGTCGGTAAATAATAAATTTTATCCTTAAGCTCGTCGGGTAAATACTGCTGCTCCGTAAAATGCTCGTCGAAATCATGTGAGTATTTATATTCTTTCCCGTAATTTAAATCTTTCATTAGCTTGGTCGGCGCATTTCTAAGGTGGATAGGTACATCATATGGCGGAGAATTATTAATATCTTCGGTTGCTTTCATTATTGCCAAGTAAGATGCATTACTCTTCGGACAGCTTGCGAGATAAGTTGCAGCCTGCGACAGAATCAGCGCGGCTTCAGGCATCCCGATGTAATCGATGGCAGTAAAAGTATTCGTAGCAAGCGTAAGCGCATACGGGTCTGCGTTTCCGATATCTTCGGACGCCAGTATTATCATTCTTCTGGCAATGTATTTCGGTTCTTCTCCTCCTTTAAGCATTCGTGCCATCCAGTATACAGCAGCATCCGGGTCGCTGCCTCGCACGCTTTTTATGAAAGCCGAAATAATATTGTAATGTTCTTCCTGGTTCTTGTCGTATTTTATGTAATTTGTCTGAAATGTTTCTTTGAAAATTTCATTTGTAAGATTGATAAGACCGTCTCCATCCGGTTTCGTAAGTTTTACTGCGAGCTCAATCCCGTTAAGCAATCTTCTTGCATCACCGTTTGAAAGCTTAATTAGAAAATCTTTATCCTCAATTTCAATTTTCATTGTACTTAACAATTCATCTTTGGTCAGAACGTTTGATATTATAAATAAAAAATCCTCTCTCGAAAGTTCTTCCAGTATGTAGACTCTGCTTCTCGAAAGCAGAGGTGAGATTACTTCAAACGAAGGATTTTCTGTTGTCGCGCCGATTAAAATTATAGTTCCTTTTTCAGCACTTTGCAGAAGTGAATCCTGCTGGGCTTTATTGAACCTGTGAATTTCATCAATGAATAAAATTGTTTTCCTATTCATTTTTCTGAGATTAAATTCTGCTTTTTCAATTGCTGAACGAACATCCTTTACTCCTGAAGATACAGCGGACAATTGTATAAATTCTGCTTTTACAAGATTTGCAATTAAAAGTGCAAGCGTTGTCTTGCCTACGCCGGGAGGTCCCCAGAGTATCATTGACGAAACCTCGTTCTTTTCTATCATCATTCTGATTGGCTTTCCTTCGCCTGTCAGATGTTTCTGCCCGGCGAATTCCTCTAACCTTTCCGGTCGCATTCTTTCGGCAAGAGGAATATTCACGGCTTTATATTCTGCAGCCGGTTGTTCTCCGAATAGATCCATTTTATTTTTTTACTCCTGAAAAAATTTTAAAAAACTGTAAAGATTTTTTTGTTTGAATATATGTCCTGCTGTAAAATTATATTCCTGTTAATTTTATTAATTTTATTGAAATTATGTTTTAGTATAATTAAATCTATTGACGAAATAAATTCCGGCAAAGATAAGAAACATTCCGGCAAGATGTAACGGGTACAATGATTCGTTATCAAACACTCCCCATATAACCGCAATTATGGGAATAAGATAAGTTACTGAGCTTGCAAACACAGCCGTAGTCATTAGTACAAGCTTCGTATATAAAATCAATCCTATGGCAGTTCCGAAGATTCCAAGTATTGCAAGATAAGCCAGCGATTCGTATGCTCCGTTCAAATTAACTAATCTTTGCGGAAAGTCTGTTGTGAAAAGATAAATTAAAGAAAAAGGACCGACAGATAACATAGCCAGTGATGTTATTACCGCCGGCGAAATACCCGAGAGATATTCTTTTATAAAATTCAGACTAAGCGCATAGCAAATTGTCGCAGCCACAACAATCCAGACATAGACATTCATGCCTCCGATTCCGCCTCCTGCTCCAACAAAGCTCAAACCTATTGTCCCGATGAAACCGATTATAATTCCTGCAACTTGTATTCCTGAAATTTCAAATTTAAAAAAGTATATTGCAACAAGCAGAGTAAACAAAGGTGAAAGAGCATTGAGAATTCCTGTGAGCGAACTTTCCAGTTTTGTCTCCGCTAATGCGAAAAGAACCGCAGGAATTAAATTGCCTACCAGTCCCGTAAAAAAAATAAATTTATATTTTTCTCTGCTAACTTGTCTGATATGCCTGACTGCAAATGGCAGGAAGAATAAAAAGGCAAATGAAATTCTGATGGTTCCGACCTGTGAAGGTGTAAATACCTCGAGCCCTTTCTTTATCAAAATGAATGAGCTTCCCCAGATCAATGAAAGAATAAAAAGAATAAGCCAGACTTCAGCTCTGTCTGATTTTGCTGATTTTGCTGTTTTTGAAATTTGTTTTAATTTATTTAACAAGGAAATAGAAAATTCTTTGCAGTAAAATACTATAAAAAAAATCAAACATTAATAAGATAATTTTGGCAATTGTTGTATGTTCCTATTTTCCCGCCGTCGTTGTGTGTCCCAAAAAGTATGAATTGAAACACACTCGGAATATACTTTAAACCATTGCTCATTACTAATTTCCGCCGTCGTTGGGTGTTCCAAAAAGTTTGAATTGAAACACACTCGAAATATACTTTAAACTTAAATCAAACTTTTTGGTCACCAACGACAAAGCTCAGCCAAAGCTAAAAAACTATAACCAGAAGGAATTGAACTTGTGATATTAGGCAATAGAATTAATTTTTGTGAGATGCAAAATAATACATTAGATATGTTGATAAAAAATTTTTAATATTCATCAGCAATTTTTATTATGAAGAGAACAACGAGTTTGGATTTTTGGAACTATATGTATGTGTGAAGCAGAGGTTTCCCATGGCGGAGATTACCTACTTTTAAGCTTTTGCTGTTTGTGACCAAAAGCTTGCATAAAAGATTCAATATATTTCAAAAGTGCTTGATGCAAACTTTTGTAACAGCGGCGGGAATATTTTATTTATTGACTTAGTGTTCATAACTAAATCCCTTTCTATTATTAAGTTACCCGAAATGAAGACAGGATGAAAATTAAATGAAAAAATTTTAAAATAACAAATATTTCATTAGGTTGATTTTAAAATTTAAACCACACATTTAATGTTGAGTATCCGAAATCAAAGCCAATTGAAGTTTTCTTATTATCTTTGTAGTTCTTGTTTAATTTTTCAGTCTTATTTCTTCTTGATAATTCCGATGGATTGTTTACGAGAATTTCTTTTGCAGAAAGATATCCTATTAATGCTCCAACAAATACATCAGAAGCCCAATGGGTATTTTCGATAATTCTTGATATACCAACTAAGGAAGCCACCCCATAAGCAAGAATTGGAATTATTAGATTACTCGAATATTGATTAGCAAATACAGTTGCAATTGAAAAGACGGTTGCAGTATGCCCGGACGGGAAAGCATCAAACGAAGAAATTGATTGACCACTCTCTCTCCGAAAAAATGCGAACGGACCTTCCCATTCACCACCTGGGTTTTTTGAAAAATTATTTTTTGCACTTGGTCTCTCTCTTCCCGTCAGCCATTTAATTGCAACAACCCATATGCTTGATGTTACAAAAGCTTCAGTTGCAAGATACGATGTTTCTATAGCTTTTTTATTTTTAAAAATCAAACTATACCCTGAATATACACCTAACAAACCGAGCCCGTAATTTGACCCGAACTCTGAAATCACAGGGCTTATATTAGAAATGAAAGGAAAGTCATACTGAACGTCTTTGATAGTATTGTATGTTGCTTGATCCGTGGAGATCAAAGCTGATGTTGCAATTACTCCGGCACCTAACCAGTAAACATTTTCTTTACTACTGAAAGGTGCTGAAAATTGGATTAATAGATCTTTTCCAAATCGCAAAATCGGATTGTAATTTACTTTTTCATTTTTTATAGATTGAGTTTTATTAATTGAAAAAGATTGTGGAAAAGAAATGGAAGTCATTGACAGCATCATTACAATGACGATTATTATTTTATCCAAAATATTGTATGGTTTAAGGAATTAACTTTAAATAAAAATACTCAATTTATTTATAACGCATTAAATTTATAATTTTAGTTTTGTGATCTATTTTTTTTCAAGTTTAACCTTTCTCAACAGTTCCTTTAACTTCTCGTTCCGAGGATTCAACTTTAATGCAGTTTCCCAATGAAGTATTGCATTATTTAATAAATGTAGTTTATAGTAAGCAATACCGGCATTTATATGCGCCAGTTCTATGTTAGGATTTAAAGATAACGCTCTTAAACTATATTGAAGTGATTTTTCGTATTCTGAATTTTGAAGGGAAATGTATCCTAAATTCGTAAGTATAGCTGAACTGTCAACTCCGATTCGATTATAGTTTTGAATATCAGAAATATTCTCAGTAATATTGTTATAAACTTTTGACGCTTTACCAAAATAAAGTTCCAACCCAATTGAAAAAATATTGTTTGTAAATTTCCTATAAGGTTCATTTGAAAAATCTTTTTGATAATAATATTTAACATTAACTGATAAATGATCAGAAATATTTTTACTGACATTTAACATTAGTGTATTAATTATATCCATTCTGTTCGAACTCAGATCATTACTTACAACTCTGCTACTAAAGTTTAGAAAACTTAATCTGTTTGATATTTGTATTTCTAATCCACTACCTATATTCCGAACTGCGTTAATTATCATAAATGGTTCTGTATATATGTATGCTGGATTGTTAGAATTATTTATAATACAACCCAATTGGACTCCTCCGGAAAATTTTGGAGTAAATGTATGCATCAAAGAGAAAATTCCATAATGCATAACATCTTTTTGATATATGCTTCCTTGAATATATAATCCTGTGTAGGAACGTTGTCTTAAAAAATATTCCGCCTCGAATATAGTTCGTTCGGTAAGAGCATAATGTAACCATAATCCTTCTCTGTTTTGTATATATGAAGCAAATGTATATAATGGATAAAGATTCAGGATATCAGGTTGTCCGGATTGTTCAAAAATATCATATATGCCTAAAGTAGTATTTGAATTTAACTGATTAGAGTAGCTTAACATAATCCAGTGAGAGTGGACATTCAATAAGGTGTTTGTAATATATTTCTCGAATCCGTATCTATACTTTCCTATAATTATTGATGTTTTTGATAAACTATATTCAAGCGTTATTGAGGGGTATAGATTTGTCGAAAAATCTGATGACGCAGAATTATTCTTGAAGATATTGGTTTCGAATAGATTTAGATTTAATAAAGATAATCTATAACCAAACTTATCAATAAATTTATTTTGATTAGTATCTATTCCCTGAGGAAAAATCATTTTTTGGGAAAATAGTAGTATTAAAACAACAAGCTCAAATCTAGTTATTTTCATTTTTACTAGTTTTATTAAGTGTTTACAAAATCGGGACAGATTTGTAATATGAACACTTAAAAGGTTATTTTATTCTAGTGGTCACCTGTTTCTTCACCTTCGAACTGGTGATCCGAGCCACCGGGTCCTTCGTTTTCTATGCCTTCAGGTCCTTCGATTTCATTACCATCCAATTCACTTACCTTATCTTTTGCTAAAGAACTAAAGCTCGCCTTATTATATTGTTCTTGTTCGGTTAACTTATTTAGATCGTTCTTTTGAAAAGAAAGTATATCGTTATTTCCTGATAATGATTTGTCAAAGCTAAATGTCGAAACACCTGCTGAAACAGACATCAATTCATTATCACTTATAGATTGTGCTTTTACTGTTGCTGCAATTGCTATAAGCATCATTATCACACCTAAGGTTTTATACATTTTCATTACCTCCTTTCTGATTTTGAATCCTTCTGATGTTCATCACACTTACTCTGCCCCGAGTAATTATTTTATTAAATACGGTAGCTGATGTCATATTTTTAATCTTGTTTTGTTTTTGAATATTTTCTTAATTGTTTTTTTTAACTCTTTTCTGTCTTGATGTTTCTTCTTTGATGTTTGAGAATTTAATTTCTAATCCAGTTTGATAAATTACACAACAGTAAAGAGCATGGATCGTTGTATATGAGACTTCCCATTTTCTTAATTAACGATCAATGCTTACCGCCGAATTTCCATTCAATACCTGGACGAAACAGGACTGCTTTATTATTATCATAACTCACTCCAAGTGACAACAAAAGGTTTTTTTCAACATAATATCCGAAACCAATTGCTCCTACTGTCTCACCTCCTGAAATTTCCGCCGTGTTTGTAGTTGTGTTAATTGTATTTCCTCCTTCAGGAGTTTCACCGCCAAAAGCTGAAGTGTTGCCATATACTTCACCATATAAAATGCTTTTTTTGGAAACTGTGAAAATTGTGCCGAGTGCATAATTAAAAAGGTCAGTTACGGTAACTCCCGGAGGTTGCCCCAGAAATGTATAACTAAGATTCATACTTGTAAAAAAATTTCCTGTAGTCTTACTCATTATCAGAAACGGAGTGTAATCAAACTCGCCTGTCCCTATTTTTTTATTTTTTGCAGTGGGAATTTTTACTTCACCGGATACAGAAATTGAAGGTAAAACTTTTTTTTCTGAAACAATCTGGTAAAATAGTGTTATTTCCAAATCACCAACACCGGTGGATTTAGTACCATTTTTTGGATTAATACTAGTGTATGCAACAGGTTCAACCAATAAAGTAAATTTTTTGGATATTCCGTATTCAAAAGATAGAGGCAGTGCTGTTTCCACACCTTCTG
>JBBRTN010000032.1:0-10007 GCA_038244395.1 Ignavibacteria bacterium | reverse complement strand
GATTGATATTAAATAAAAACATATTAATATTTGTATTTATTCAAATACAAATAATTTGACATTATTCGAAGATGAGGATTAAAGAGAATAACTCATCTACAATAAATTTATAGTTATAGAATTAAATTTATTTTCTCAATCTTGTGAAATAAGATATTTAATAACAAAGGAAGCATTAAAAGAAGGTTGGGATTGTTCTTATGCATATATCCTTGGAATTATTCCAAATGTTAATTCAAGCACAGGGACAACGCAACTTGTGGGAAGAATTTTAAGGCAACCTAATGCAAAAAAAACCGGAAATAAATTATTAGATGAATCTTATGTATATTATTCACAAGGAAGTTCGCAAAATATTTTAATTCAAATCTCTTATGGGTTTGAAAAAGAAGGTCTTGAAGATTTAAAAGGAAACATTAATATAATTGGAGGAGCAAATCAGTTTCAACCAAAGAAAGTAAAAATTCAAAATAAATTTAAAAGATATTCTTACAGTTTTTTTCTGCCAGTTTGGATATTTGTAAAAAATGATAAAGAAAAACGAAGGTTTAATTATTCTGTTGATATAAAGAGTAAACTTGATTTCATAAATTTTGATTTAAGCAAAGATCAGTTTAATAAAATCAAAAGTTCATTAAGTAAAGAGACAAAAGAAAGAAAAGTATTAATTGTTTCTCTTAATGATGAAAGTCATATGATGGCGAGAGGTGAAACAGAATCAATTGAGAATAGGGATAAGATTAATGTAAATTATCTTTCAAGAAGATTAGCTGAGATTGTCGATAATCCTTTTGTAGCAAGAGATATTTCAGAAAAATTTTTAAATTTATTTAGAAAAAATATTTCGGAATTAGAGTTGAGTGAACATTTTGGGTATATTATTTCTGAATTATTAAAAATAATAATTGACTCGAAATCTGATAGAGAGGAAAAAATCTTCAAAAAATATCTTGATCAAAAAAAACTTGAACTCGTTATTTCTGATCGAAATGATGGATTTAAAATTCCGGAATCGTTTTCCATGCGTCCAAATAATAATATTTTTAATTATGAACATTATTTATTTGATGATTTTGAGATTGACAGTTTAAATACTTTAGAAAAAGATGTAGCAGAGTTATTGGAGAATCAGGAGAAAATACTTTGGTGGTTTAGAAACAGAGAATCAAAAGATTGGTATAGTATTCAAGGCTGGAAAGAAAATAAAATTCATCCTGATTTTGTTGCCGCAAAAAAATCGAATAAAGGTAAACTTGAAATTGTTTATGTTCTTGAAAGCAAAGGTGATTATTTAGAAGGAAATTTAGATACAAATTACAAGAGAAAGGTTTTGGATATTTTGAATAATTCCAAAAAAAATATTTATAAACAGGGGAAGTTTGATTTTGATCAGTTCAATGATAAAATTGAATATTATGTTGTTCCCGAGAAAGAGAAAGATCAGAAGATAAAAGAATTATACAAATAATAAAAAAATAATCAATTCGTACTTTCCAAACCCTCATTTTCCAACATCATTTTTTTCATCCAACCTCTCAAAATCCTTATAGAATTAAAGACTTTATTTCAACTCTTTTCCCAACACCGGAAAGTATAAGTTTTCAAATTTCTTGCGAGACCAACCCATCATTTCTTCATCCTCTCAATCATCTCTTCACCGTCTTTGGTAATGCCCGTTATTTCGGTCATGACGCCAAACTAAGTTTTGTTCTTTCCTATTCTCTTTCTTAACCTTATCATAATTTGTATATTTATTTAAGTTTATAAAAAACGCAACAAAAGCGCAACAAGCTCTGAAAGGGAAGCTTTACTTTGAAAGGGAATATAAAAAAAACATTACCTACTATACTTTCTATTATTATTTTTTCCGGCGCTTTTATTTTTCTGATCTTAAGGAGTTCTTATAACCCGGAAGAAAAAGCACAGCTCTCTCCTAAAAATTATTTATATAAAGAAAAATACGGAGATACAAAGTCTTATAATCATAAAGATATTTCGACAAATGGATTAATAACAAATGTACGCATCAATCAGACTGCCGGAACCTCTGAGCCTAAGGTCGTCTGTAATCCGGTACAAAAAAATTTCCTCGCCGTTTCTGCAAATGATTTCTCAGCAAAAAATGGTGTCGCGCGTATCTTTGTTTCATCTGATACGGGAGCGAATTGGGAGGCACGTGATATTCCTCTTTCGTCCAGGTTCAAAGAGTCTTCTTACTCTGACCCGTATATGGATTTTGACTCCTTTGGAAATTTATATTTTATTTCTGTGCAAAGTGATTTGAACAACGGAAGCAGGGAAGGGATTTTTTTTGGGAAATCAACTGATAACGGCAGCTCATGGAAATCAGATTTTAATTTTATTGATTATAACGGCAAAGAAAATATTATGCTTGACAGACCCAAAATTTATATTGATAAATCCGGAGTAAACAAAAATATTATTTATATTACCTGGATTGAATTGAAGGCATTTGATTCATTTATAATGTTTTCGAAAAGTACTGATGGAGGTCGTACTTTTTCATCCCCCATGAAACTGGAAAAAAATGATGTTGAATATTGTTCATTGATTTCAAATTCAAAAGGAGATTTGTTTTTGATTTATCTGAAAGAAGATGAAAAAATAATAGTGAAGAAATCTGTTGATGACGGGAATAGCTGGAGTAAGGAAATTGCTTCCTTAAAAATTATTCCTGCAGGGATTAAATCCGAGAATCAGTACTACATAAAGGATTCCGGAAAAAACGGAATAAGAGTTAATTCAGAGCCGGCTGTTTTAATGTCAGATAACGGTGATCTGCTCATAACGTATTCAGCTGCCGGAGAAGGAAATGATATTTCAGATATTTATTTTACCAGACTAAAGACAGACATAAATGAGATTGAAAAACCGTCAAGAGTAAATTCCGACAAGACCCGCAATGATCAGTTTCTGCCGGCAATAGCTGCCGATGAATACGGTAACTTCGTCATAATATACCAGGATTCAAGGAACGATATCAATAATGTTAAAACGGAAACTTACGCATCTGTCTCCACAGACGGAGGAATAAATTTTTATGATGAAAAAATTTCAACTGATGGTTATAATTCCTCACTTGTTGCGGTAGATAAATATATGGGAGATTATAATTCATGCGTGTTCAGCGATAATAAATTTATAGGAGTCTGGACTGACGGAAGAAATGATAACCTGGACATATATGCGGGACTGTTTGATCTGAACAAAATTATTGAAAATATGAATCGCTGAATTCCTTAAACTTATTAAGAGAAACCGCCCTGTGTGAAATTTTATTTTTTTCTTCATCTGTCAACTCAGCAAAACTTTTATTATATCCGTCAGGCACAAAAAGAGGATCGTAGCCAAATCCGTTTACTCCCCGCGCTTCGGCAATAATTTTTCCTTTACACTCTCCTTTGAAAAAATAGAATTCTTTTTCATTTACATAAAAACAAATTACACATACGAAGACTGCATTCTTCTTCCCGGGTTCAGTCTTCTTCAGGTTTGCTAATAATTTATTACAGTTATCTTTATAAGAAACATTTTCTCCTGCATACCTAGCTGAATAAATTCCGGGAGCTCCGTCAAGCGCATCAACGAATAAGCCGGTATCATCGGATAAAGCCGGTAAATTTAAAACCTTTGAAAATTCCTTTGCTTTTTTAAATGCATTATCCTCCAGAGTATTTCCGTCTTCAGTAACATCAATGCTGACTCCAAAGTCTTTTAAAGAAATTAACTGATTTTCTCCAAGGATGTTTTTGATCTCGAAAATCTTGTTGGAATTATTGGAGGCTATTAATACTTTGTTCATTTTAAATGTGATGATTAATTAAATGAGGGTTATTTTTGTAATCTCTGGAGAGCAATTAAATCTGATGGGGAGCCCAACGCAGCCTATGCCTCTTGAAATATACATTTTAGTTTTTCCCGCTTCGTACATTCCGCTGATGTATTTGCTGACGGCTCCCGCGAAAGAAATGTTTACATCACCAAAACTTGCAAGCACGACCTGTCCTCCGTGTGTGTGTCCGCTCAAAATCAGGTCAAGATTTTTATCCTTCATATCCTCAAGAAAATACGGTTTATGAAATAAAGAAAGCTTAGGGATTTTTTCATAATCAAGATTCCGTTCAATCAGTTTCTTTTTGGTTTCTTCTATTGTAGTATTAAAATATCCCATAAGGACATTATCATAAGCTGAACCGCTCGCCCGGGTATCTTCACATCCGATAAGACAGATATTACTCCCGTTAATATTCAGTATTTCGGAATTGTTTCTTAATAATTTCACCGGTGTCTCATTTGAAATTACGTTTGCTATATATTCCGGGTCGGAAAAATAATCATGGTTGCCGAGCGTTCCAAAAATACCCTTTGATGCCTTCAGGTCTTTGAATGCTGTAGCGAGCGGATGAACTTCCTTTTTATCTGAATTTGTAAAATCACCCGGGATAAAAATAAAATCCGATTTTAAATTGTTTATGACATCTGCATATTCACGCATCATTTCTTCTTTCATAAACGGACCCGAATGAATATCACATATAAGAGAGATTGTCGTTCCCTTTAAATCCGGAGGAAGATTATTAATTTTAATTTCCTTGTTCACAATGTCGTAATCGTGACTGTTCAGTACTCCGAGAGTCGCTCCCGTAAAGGCATATCCGGACACCAGCGCTGTAGATGTCCGGATAAAAGCTCTTCTTGAGTTATCTATTTTTTTTACTTCAGGCTTACTGAAAATTTTTTTAATGGGTTCAAACTTATTTAATATCCAGTGCAAAACAGCAAAAGGAGTTTTTATAATTTTTCCAACCAACAGGAATAAGCCTATAAATACTACTGCTCCCTGGAAGATATAAAAGGGAAGGAATACCAAATTGTAAATCCAATCGGGTATATCACCCGAACTGAAACCGTTTGCAAAAATATATAAATAGGGAAGATTAAAAAGTATAAACGGGTAAATGGAAATTATTTTAAAAAACTTCGAGCGGGGAAATTTGAATTTTACGAACCTTCTGAAAGTTATGAAAACCAGAAACTGAAGTCCGAAAAATACTGTGAAGAAAATTGTGAAAAATAAAACTCTGGTCGGAATTGACATTTGTATGATTAAACCGGGCTGATATTAATTTCGTTTCAAAAAAAAATACCTCTGCATTTTTAAAAATAAGTAAATGCAAAGGTATCGGAATATTTAAAATTTTTCAGTTGATTGTATTCAGAATATGTTTCGCAAGAAATTTTTCCATTGCCTCATAAAAATCAAACCTGTTTTCTTCATTCATAAATCCGTGTCCTTCATTGTCCTTTACCATATATGGAACATCGATTCCTCTTTTTTTCAGTGCTGAAACAATCTGATTTGATTCTTCAATATTTACTCTGGGGTCCATTTTTCCCTGCGCTACAAAAAGCGGGGCAATGATTTTATCAACATTAAATACAGGGGATGCCTCAGCTAATAGTGAACTGTCTTTCACAGGGTCTCCTACCATTTCATACATCATCTGAAGATACGGCTTCCAGTAGGGAGGAAATGTTTTCATAAAAGTAAAAAGGTTGGATACTCCGACATAATCAACTCCCGCTGCATAAAGTTCAGGAGAGAATGCAAGTCCGGATAATGTCGCATAGCCTCCATAGCTAGCTCCGTATATTGCAATTTTTTTAGGGTTCGCAATTCCTTCGTCAATCAGATATTTTACACCGTCACTTATATCATGCTGCATTGTCTTCCCCCATTGCTTAAAAGATTTTTCCCAAAAATCTCTGCCGTAACCGGTAGAACCGCGGAAATTCATTTGAAGAATTGCATAACCTCTGTTTGCAAGAAACTGAACTTCCGGATTAAATCCCCACGTGTCCCTGTACCAAGGACCCCCGTGCGGATTTATTACAACAGGTAAATTTTTCGGCTCTACTCCTTTAGGCAGTGTAAGATAGCCGTGAATTTTAAGTCCATCCCGTGATGTGTATATAACTGGTTTCATTTCAGCCATTTCATTTTCATCAAGCCACGGACTTACATCAGAGAGTTTTCTTAGCTTGTCTGTTTTCAGATCATAATAATAATTCGAACCCCACGAGCGGTCGCTGTAAGTTCTGATCAAAAACTTATCTTCATTTTTATTCATATCCGTAATCACTACTTCATAATTACCTAATTCATTATTAATCCTGTTATAAATATTTTCGGTCTCTTTATCCAGAAATTTTCTTTCCCGTTTCCAGGTGGTAAATGGAATCGTGGTCAATACTTTTCTCTTTTCGGAATATTTAAGCTGCTCTACATCCACATCAGGGTTCTCATAAATTATCTCCATCTCCTTTCCGTTTTTTATGTCATATTTTATTATTGCACTCTTGTCTCTTCCCACGTTAGAGCTTGCATATATGTATTTATTATCAAATGTAAAAAATAACGGATTAATCTGTTCTCTAAAACTCGTTGTTAAAATTGTACTGAAAGGAAGATCTTCACTGTCCCTGTACATAAGGCTTGTATTCACTCCGTCCGTAGATGTCGCTGCTCTTATCTTTCCGTCATGGTCTGTTACCCATCCGGAAATGTTTCCGGGATTTTCAGCGGCAAGTATCATTTCCCCGGTTTCAATATTTAATCTGTATGCATCAAATATTTCTTTGTTTCTTTTATTAAGTCCGATTATAATTTCAGTGTCGGAGTCTTCAAGGTCGTCAATGATCTGGGTTGTTACACTGTCAAAGGGAGTAAGATTCTTTTCATTGTTCCCGTGAATATCAATCGAATATAACTTAAAATTCTCATCACCTCTGTCGTCTTTTAAAAACACGATGGTATTATCGTTTCCCCAGAAATAATCTCTGATGTCACGGTTTTTCTCAGAAGTTATCCTGTTCGATTCGCCTGTATTCAGATTTTCCAGGAAAATATTCAGTCGATTTTCGTAAGGAGCAAGGTATGAAAAATACTCTCCGTTAGGAGAAATCCGGTATCCTGCTTTATCGGGATTTTTAAAAAAATCTTTCAATGGAATCTTAGTCTGGGGCTGGCTTAGAAGAATATTATTTGTCAATATTAGTATTAGTATTAAAATTAAATTTAAATTTATTTTCAGAGCTTTCATTTCCAGGATTTTTAGTTCTGAGTCTTTACGGTCAATTTACATATTTGTTAAATAGAATTAAATGAGTAAGTAAAGCATATTTTAAAATGGACTGAAACTAATATTAAAATATGCTTGATATAAAATTTAAGTTTGCTTAACTTTGCATTAAAATAAACTTAAACATTATTTTTTCTTGAACAGAAGCTTAGAAGATTATTTAAAAAATATCTATTCCATTCAGACTACTTCAGGGAAAGTCTCGACAACAATACTCGCTGACAGATTAAACATCTCTCCGGCTGCCGTAAGCGATATGATTTCAAAATTATCTAAATCAGGTTATCTGAAGAACACTCCATACAGGGGATTTGAACTTACAAGAAAGGGCGAGACTATTGCATTAAACCTGATACGGAAGCACAGGATATGGGAAGTGTTCCTTATGGAGCAGCTGCATTATCCCTGGGAAAAAGTCCACGGTGAGGCAGAAAACCTGGAGCATTCATCTTCCGACGAACTAATAACACGGCTCGAGAAATTTCTTAATTTTCCAAAAGTAGATCCACATGGACATCCTATCCCGGATAAAGACGGAAAAATTCATCCTGATAAAATCATTTCTGTAGTTGAGCTAATGTCAGGGGATTCCGCAATTATAAAACAGGTATCGGATGAAAGTTCTGAAGTGCTGGAGTACCTTTCCAAAGCCGGTCTGAAATTAAACGACAGAATCAGTGTGACGGAAAAAATTAATTTCGATAATTCAATCCGCATTCATTTCAGGGCGGGGGATATTTTTCTAAGCGAGAAACTGGCAAGAAATATTTTTGTGAAAAAAATATAGATATTTTTGTGGACGACATAAAATCAAAAGATAAAATATTAATTCAGGATAAAATTTCAGAACCGCTGAACGGCTGGAAGAGAGCGCAGGTTTCAGTTTCTCTGCCTGAGGTTTACTCCACTATCAACGTGCCTAAGAACGGCTCGTTCTGGAAAAAAATGTTTGCGTTTGCCGGACCGGGACTTATGGTTGCTGTCGGATATATGGACCCCGGCAACTGGGCGACTGATCTTGCAGGAGGAGCTAAGTTTGGATACACACTGATCAGTGTAATTTTAATCTCGAATATTTTTGCAATTTTTTTACAGCATCTGTCTCTTAAGCTGGGGATTGTTACGGGAAGGGACCTTGCGCAGGCATGCAGGGATAATTATTCAAAGCCGACAGCATTTATATTATGGATACTCTGTGAAATTGCAATCGCCGCATGCGATCTTGCCGAAGTAATCGGCTCTGCTATAGCATTAAATCTTTTATTCGGTATTCCTCTTCTTGTGGGTGTTTTAATTACAGTTGTTGATGTTTTGGTTATTCTTGTTTTTCAATACAAAGGATTCCGTTATCTTGAAAGCATTGTAGCAGGTCTTATGGCAGTAATACTTTGTTGTTTTACATTTGAAATAATAATTTCAAATCCTGCAATCTTCCCTGTCCTGTCGGGTTTTTTACCTTCTTCACAGATAATCTATAATCCTGAAATGCTTTATATTGCTATTGGCATACTCGGGGCAACTGTAATGCCTCACAATCTTTATCTGCATTCGAGTATTGTACAGACGAGAAAATTTGAGAGAAATGATACTGGAAAAAAGATGGCAGTAAAGTTTGCTACAATAGATTCTACAGTTTCCCTGTTCCTTGCTTTTTTTATAAATGCCGCAATACTGATCGTAGCAGCGGCAACTTTTTATTCAACAGGATACCAGGATGTTGCTGACATATCGGATGCATATAAGTTACTAACTCCGTTGCTAGGAGTAAGTGTTGCAAGCACAGTCTTTGCTATAGCTCTCTTGGCATCAGGACAAAACTCCACATTAACAGGAACTTTAGCGGGTCAAATTGTAATGGAAGGATTTTTAAATATCCGTTTAAAGCCGTGGCTCAGAAGATTAATCACGAGACTGATTGCAATAATTCCTGCATTTATAATCACGTGGCTATACGGTGAAAGAGGAACTACAAGCCTTCTCATTTTAAGCCAGGTTATTTTATCAATGCAGCTAAGCTTTGCCGTGGTTCCTCTTGTACAGTTTACCGGTGATAAAGAAAAGATGGGACAGTTTGTAAATAAACCATGGCTTAAAATAACAGCCTATGCGATAAGTATAATTATTATTTCCTTTAACGCATATTTATTATATCAGACATTCATTGAATGGTTTTCATAAATTAACGGAATTTATTTTTTATATATTTTTAAATCCCGGAATTTGAAATATGAAAAACCAGGTGAACTGGATGTGGATATTTTATATTTGAAAGTTGAGTTTACTCCAGGTGACGGCACAGTGGCATTGATGAATTGCTCGGAGCCGGTTGGAGTAATCGCATTATTGAATAAATATACATTGATGGTATCATTCATATAATAAATTGTAATCGGAATTGTGACATTGTTATTTTCACCGGTGTAGTAAAATGAAATCCTTGCGCTGTCCCTATCGGTAAAATTCAGCGTACCTGATGTGATAGTAGATGAGCGGCTTGATAATCCTGAACTTACGCCGACTGAATCTCCAGAAACTTCTGCCAGCAGAACCTCGCCTGTAGTAGGAGTATTTGGATTTGTAGAATTGTCGTCCGAGCAGCCTGTTAAGGAGATGACAGAGAATAAGAAAATTATTGTAGCGATTTTTAGAATTGGATTCATATTAATTTTTTAAAATTACTGTATTATAATTAAATATTTCTAAAAATAAAACTACATATTAATCTCAAACTATTGGCAACTATTCTCAATTATTAGATGCAAGAAATTAATTAAGGAAATTGAAAAAATGAATTGTAAACTATGATTGTAAAATATGATAGATAAAAATACACTTGCAATATGG